>CAYGCW010000019.1:0-17404 GCA_964348465.1 uncultured Acidimicrobiia bacterium
TGGGGCACCCGGCGCTCGGCGATGTTGAGGTCGGCCATGATCTTGAGGCGGCTCACCATGGCGTTCGATATGGAGCCCGGTGTCGTCATCACCTCGTGCAGGACGCCGTCGATGCGGAACCGGATCCGGAGCTCGCGCTCCCCCGGCTCCACATGGATGTCGGAGGCCCGTTCGTTGACTCCCCGGGTGATCAGGGTGTTCATGAGCTTGACGACCGGCGCTTCCTCGACGGCGCTCTCGATGTTGTCGAGGTCCGCAGCCTCGGCGTCTCGCTCCGCAGCCAGCTCGGCGAGGTCGGTGACCGAATCGTCGAACGACGCCATCCGCTTGATCGCCTCTTCGACGTCGGATCGGGTGGCGACCTTGGGCAGGATGTCCATCCCGGTGATGGCCCTCAGGTCGTCGATGGCGAGCACGTTCGCCGGATCGGCCATCGCCACGATCAAGCGGCCGTCCTCGAATCCGACGGGAATGACCGTGTAGCGGTCGGCGAGGTAGTCGGGGACGAGCGCGGTGGCAGACGGATCGATCGACGTCTCCGCCAGATCCACGTACTCGATGCCGATCTGGCGCGCCAGCGCCTTCACCAGCTCCGCCTCTGGCACCAGGCCCTCGTCGACCAGCACGCGCCCCAGCGGCGTGCCGGACCGGGACTGGACTTCGACGGCCCGGTCGAGCTGCTCTCTCGTGAGCAGGCCTTCCTCGAGGAGCATCGTCCCGAGGTGCCGGGCGTCGCTCGTCACGTGATCCTCCTTCTGACGCCCGCCGACTACGGGCTGGGGTCTCCACCGGAGTGTTGTCTACGCCAGCTTTTCGGCAATGCCCTCAGTGGTCTTGAGACATTCCGGCGGTCGCGGCTGCCCGCATGACGGCTTCCGGCGCAGGCCGTCCGGTCCACAGTTCGAACGACACCGCCGCCTGGGCGACGAGCATGTCGATGCCCGCTGCGACCGGCAGCCCGACGCCGCGGAACGCAGTCACGGCGGGGGTGGTCGCCGGCCCGTAGGCCATGTCGAAGAGACCGGCCGCAGCTGCCAGAACCGGGGCGGGAAGGGGCTCGCCGTGCATGCCGAGCGGAGTGGCATTGACCACCACGGCCCCGGGCACGGCGGCGCCCCACGGCACCTCGCGCCCGGCGACCCCGGCTTCTTTCAGCAGCTTGGTGGCCCGGCCGGGCCGGCGAGCGCTGACCGAGATCCGACGGCCTTCCATGGCCAGCAGGGCGGCGCCGGCCGCTCCGCCGGCTCCCAGCAGCAGGATCGACGCCTCGTCCGGCAGCGCGGCCTTCTGCCAGGCACGCCGGATCCCGGACACGTCGGTCAGGTGTCCGGCGATGCGGCCGCCGTCTCTCCGAACGAGCGTGTTGACCGCCCGAACCCGCGCCGCATCGGCCGACAGCTCGTCGCAGAGGGCGGCGGCGGTGCGCTTGTGCGGCATGGTGACGTTGGCGCCATCGAGGTGGCCGGCTCGCATGTCCGCAACGGCTTCTGCGAGGCCGGCGGCGTCGACCTTGCATAGGTGGTAGCTGCCAGCGACGCCCAGGTGGCGCAACGCCGCCTGGTGGATGGCCGGCGACCGTGAGTGGGAGACCGGGTCGCCGAGCAGCACCAACCTCACGGCGGGAGGACTCCGGCGTCGATCGACTGCTGGACCAGCGCCTGGAACTCCTCGAAGGTCTCGGCGAATGCGTGCTTGCCTTCGGTGTCGGCGAGCACGTAGAAGAAGAACCCCGTGTCGGCAGGGTCGGCAGCCGCCTGGAGGGACGCCAAGCTGGTCGTGGCGATGGGCGTCGGCGGCAAACCGACGTTGAGATACGTGTTGTAGGGCGAGACGACCGCCAGGTCGGCCTCGAAGAGCCGCGGCTTGCGCTCCGGCAGCGCGTACTGCACGGTGGCATCGATCTGGAGTGCCCTGCCTTCCCGCAGGCGGTTGTAGATGACGCTGGCGATCAGCGGGCGGTCCTCGTCGAGCTTGGCTTCCATCTCGATCAGCGAGGCGACGATGATCGCTTCGTACCTGGTGATGCCCAGCTCGTCGAGGCGGCTCCAGTCCACGGAGTCCATCCTGCCCTCCATCGTGAGGGCGGGACGGTTGAGGATCGCCGCCGGTGGATCGTCGAGGAACAGCTCGTAGGTCGCCGGGAAGAGCAAGCCCTCCCAGTCGGTCAGCACGCTGGGCGGTTCGGGCGCCAGCGCGGTGGTGACACTGCCGTCGAGGAGCGCGGCGGCCAGCTCCGTCGCGGTATAGGGGGTGTCGACCTCGAGTTGGGCGACGATGTCCTCGATCGTGGCGCCCTCGCGGATGCGGATGCTGTAGACGGCACGGTCGGCAGGCCCCTCGACCACCAGGGCCACCACCTCCTCAGGCTCCATGCCGGTGGCCAGCTCGTACGTGCCCGCCTTCAGCTCCCCGCCCACACCACGCACGCGCACGACCCGCTCGAACGCGCCGGAAGAAACCACACCGGCGTCGTCCAGTATCCCGGCGATGGCGGACGCCCCGGCGCCGGCCGGGATGACCACGGTCACCGGGGTTCCGGGCACGACCTCCTCGTCGGGAATGATGGCCACGCCGACTCGCTCCCCCAGCTCACGGGCGCCGTACAGAACCGCCGCCAAGGACAAGGCGGCGATAGCGGGGAACACCAGCCATCGCCAGAACCGCAGCATCGGCCATGCCCTCCGCCGGCGCCGGACCTGGGGCTCCGTCCAGAGGTCCTCGCGCTCATCGATCTGCTGGGTCATCCTGATCCGGTCCTGTCCAATCCGTCGAGGTAGGACTGCAGCATCACCGCCGCCGCCACCTTGTCGCGAGCTTCCCGACGTTGCTCACGCCGCATGCCCGATTCGAGCAGCACCCGCTCTGCGACCGCGGTGGTGAACCGCTCGTCGGTGAACTCTACGGGCAGCCCGGTGATATCGGCGACATCTGCGGCGAACCGCCGAGCGGCCTCCGCGGCGGGGCCTTCGTGGCCGGCCAAGTGTATCGGCAGGCCGACCACGATCAGCGTCGCCTCGGTCTCGCCGACGAGGCGGCGCAGGGACGCGACCACGTCATCGCGCTTGCGGTCGATCACGCCCCACGGCTGGGCGGTGAGGCGCAGGGCGTCGGATACGGCGACGCCGATGCGGCGCTCGCCGTAGTCGAGGCCGACGATACGGCCGGAGGTCACGCGCTGCGGAGCGCGTCCTGGGCAGCCCGGCGCGCCTCCGCGAGTGCCTCCTCCAGCCGGTCGCCGTGGGGACCGCCGGCCTGGGCCAGCTCGGGGTCCTTCGACCCGCCACCGCCGAGAACGCGTGCCGCCGGACCGATGATCTCCGCAGCCGAGACGCCGTCCGCCACCAGGTCCCTGGACACCACCGCCACCAGGTTTCCCTTGCCTTCCCGTTCCCCGCCGAGCACCACGACGCCCTCGCCGATGCGGTCGCGAACCTGTTGGGCCAGCGTGCGCAGGGCGTCCGGGGCCAGACCGGTGGTGGCCGCCACCACCAGGCCGTTGGTGCCGGCGCGCTCCACCCGGGCCGCGAGGGACTCGGCTCGCCCGGCCCGCTCCTTGTCCTCGTACCCGGCCAGCCTCTCCTCGGCCGCTTCGAGCCGGCTCATCAGCGTGACGGCGGCCCCGGTGATTTCATCGGGCCGTGACCGCAGCGCCGCGGCCGTCTCGGCGAGCCGGCGGCGCAGATCCGTCACGTGCGCGTAGGCGGTCTCGCCGACGAGTGCCTCGACCCGCCGCATGTTCGATCCGATCGATCCCTCGCCCAACAGGATCAGCGGACCGACCTGCCCGGTGCTGTGGACGTGGGTGCCACCGCAGAGCTCCCGGGAGTAGTCGCCGGCTTCCACGACCCGCACCCGCTCCCCGTACTTGTCGCCGAAGAACGCCAGCGCCCCGGCGGCCTCGGCTTCGGCCTTCGACGTCTCGTAGGCCGTGACCCGGGCATTCTCGATGATCCGGGCGTTCACGGTCTCCTCGATGCCCGCCAGCTCATCGGGGGCCACGCCTGCGTAGTGGCTGAAGTCGAACCGCAGCCGGTCGGACGTGACCAGCGAGCCGGCCTGGTGGACGTGCGAGCCGAGCACCTCCCGCAATCCCCAGTGCAGCAGGTGGGTGCCGGTGTGGCTCTTGCGGATCTTCTCGCGCCGGACGGCATCGATGCGCGCCGCGGCATCCTGGCCTACCTGGACGTATCCGGACACGACCCGGGCGCGGTGCCCGTGGAGGCCGGGGAGGCCGAACTGGGTGTCGCTCACCGCCAGCTCGCCGGTCTCGGTCCGGATTCGGCCGGTATCGCCGACCTGGCCGCCCGACTCGGCGTAGAAGGGGGTGCGGTCGAGGAACACCTCGATCTCCTCACTCTCGTCCGCCCGCTCGACCTGGTCGCCTTCGCGGACGATCGCCAGCAGCCTGCCACGCGCCTCGTCCTCGATGTAGCCGAGGAACTCCGTGGGCCCGGTGTCGGCGAGGACCATCCGGTAAAGCTCGGCGGTCGCGGCGCCGTCGCCGCCCTTCCAGGCCGCTCGCGCCCTGGCGCGCTGCTGGTCCATCATCGTCTCGAACTCGGCCCGGTCGACGCTGAGACCCCGCTCGGCGGCGATCTCCTCGGTCAGCTCGACGGGGAACCCATAGGTGTCGTGGAGCTTGAACGCAGTGGCGCCCGAGATGGTGGCGCCCTCGTCGAGGCCCTCCAGCTCGGCGTCGAGCAGCTGGTGACCGGACTCCAGGGTCCTGCGGAACCGCTCTTCCTCGCGCAGCGCGATCTCGGTGATGCCGTCCTGGCCCTCCGCCAGCTCCGGGTAGGCGTCTTTCATCACGTCGACGGTGGCGGCAACCAGCCGCGGGGTGATCGGCTCGCGGCTGCCCAGGCTCCACGCGTGGCGGACTGCCCGCCGCAGCAGGCGGCGGACGATGTAGCCCCGGCCCTCGTTGGACGGCACCACCCGATCACCGATGAGGAACGTCACGGCGCGTCCGTGGTCGGCGAGGATTCGCAAGCTCACGTCGGCCCCTGCGTTGCCGCCGTAGCTGGTGCCGGTGGCGGCCTCGGCGGCCGCCATCACCGGTCGCAACAGGTCGTTGTGGAAGGCGCTCGGGACGTTCTGGAGCACCATTGCCGCCCTGTCGAGGCCCATGCCCGTGTCGATGTTCTTGGCGGGCAAGTCGCCGATCACGTGGTAGGGGACGTCCTGGATGTTCTGCATGAACACCAGGTTCCAGATCTCGACGTACCGCGGGTCGGCACCCCCTATGGGGCCTCCGCCTTCACCGTACTCCGGCCCGCGGTCGACGAAGATCTCCGAGGACGGTCCACACGGGCCGGCGACGCCCATCTGCCAGAAGTTGTCCCTGCCGCCTTTCTGAACACGGTCCCTCGGCACGCCGACGTCGTCGACCCAGATCTCGATGGCCTCGTCGTCGTCGTCGTACACCGTGTACCACAGCACCTCGGGGTCGATGCCGAGGTGGGCGGTGACGAACTCGTAGGCCCACGGGATCGCTTTCTCCTTGAAGTAGTCGCCGAAGCTGAAGTTGCCGAGCATCTCGAAGAACGTGAGGTGCTTGTCCGTGGTGCCGACGATCTCGATGTCCTCGGTGCGGACGCACTTCTGGGCAGTGACGGCCCGTGGATAGGGAGCCGGCTCCTCTCCCAGCAGGTAGGGCTTGAACTGCACCATCCCGGCGACGGTCAGCAGCAGCGTCGGGTCGACGGGGATCAGCGACGACGAGGGCACAACGACGTGCTCGCGCTCTTCGAAGAAGCGCAGGAAGCAGCGGCGGATCTCGGCGGCGTTCATGGGCGCCGCAGGTTAGTAGGGGGCCTCCTCCGCACGATCGGGCGCCACCGCTCTGGCGGTGGCGCCGAGCACGTCCGCCACCGCCATCCCCGACGCTCTGCGCAGGTTGGCTGCGGTCAGCCGCGCCCGCATCTGCCGCAACTTCCCGAGCAGGTACGTTCCCGCCCCGACCATCGAGAGGGCCCCGATGAGGAACCACCGAATCCGCAAGAGCATGCCGGGGAGGGTAGCTGGGGCGGCCGCTACCGGTGCGCCGGACGCGCTAGGTGCGCGCCTTGCCCTGGGCCTCGTCGTGCGCCTCCAGGCGCCTCACCACGTCGACCTCGGCGCCGGAGCGGACCGGGCGGTAGAGGATGCGGTCCCTGGCGGCGTCGGGGAGGTACTGCTGGGGCACGACGGCGTCGGGGTAGTCGTGGGGGTAGCGGTAGCCGACGCCGTCGCCCATGGCCTTCTGGCCGGCGTGCACGGCGGAGCGCAGAGAGGGAGGCACGGTGGCCGCCGGCGTCTCTGCGACGGCCCCCCGGGCAGCGCCGATCGTGGCCTTGACCGAGTTCGACTTGGGCGCGGCTGCCAGGTAGAGGGCCGCGTGGGTCAGGTTGTGGGCCGCTTCGGGCAGCCCCACGAACGCCAGGGCGTGGGCGGCCGCCACCGCCACCGGGAGAGCCTGCGGGTCGGCGAGCCCCACGTCCTCGGAAGCGAAGATCACCATCCTCCTGGCGATGAACTCGGGGTCTTCGCCCGCTTCCAGCATGAAGTGCAGCCAGTACGCGGCGGCGTCGGGGTCGGAGCCCCGCATCGACTTGATGAACGCCGAGATCACGTCGTAGTGCTGGTCGCCGGCTTTGTCGTAGCGGATGATGCGTCGTTGCAGAGCCTCCTCGACGTCGGCCAGCTCGATACGGCCCTCGCCTCGCGCCCCGGCGAGCGTGGCCGCCACGTCGAGCGCGGTGAGCGCCAGCCGGGCATCGCCACCGACCCGGTCTGCCAGCGCTTCTCTCGCCTCGGCCCCGATCTCCAGCCCGGAGCCACCCAAGCCCCGCGAGTCGTCGGTCAGGGCGCGATCGATGAGCACGCCGACATCCGCAGGCCCGAGCGCTTCCAGTCGGAACAGCGAGCTTCGCGAGATCAGCGGCGAGTTCACCTCGAAGAAGGGGTTCTCGGTAGTGGCGCCCACAAGGATGATCGTCCCGTTCTCGACGCCGGGCAGGAGGGCGTCCTGCTGGGCCTTGTTGAAGCGGTGAATCTCGTCGAGGAAGAGCACCGTCCGCCTCTCCCCCTGTCCCAGGCGGTCCTGAGCGGCGGCCAGCACCTCCCGCACGTCCTTCACTCCTGCGGAGGTCGCCGACAGCTGGACGAACTCGGCGTCGGTCTCCGCCGCGACCAGCCGGGCCAGCGTCGTCTTGCCGGAGCCGGGCGGCCCCCACAAGATCATCGAGACGGGCCGGCCCCGCTCGATCAAGGTGCGGAACGACGCGCCCGGCCGCATCAGGTCGGGCTGGCCCACGACCTCGTCGAGCGACGCGGGGCGCATGCGGGCGGCGAGGGGCGCGGCTCGGAGTCTCCGGGCGGCGCGCTCCTCGGCGAACAGGTCGTCCATTCAGGCCTCCGGCGGCGGCTCCTCCTCGCCGTACTCGCCATCGGCGAGCATCGCGGCGCGCACCTCGGCGCGCAGGTCCAAGCCCAGGTCGAAGAGCTGGTGATCGTCGACCGGGGCCGGCGCTCCGGTGAGCGGGTCGAGGCCGCTCTGGGTCTTGGGGAACGGCATGACCTCGCGGATGTTGTCCTCGTTCTGGAGAATCGAGATCAGCCGGTCGAGGCCGACCGCGAAGCCGGCATGCGGTGGCGTGCCGTAGCGGAGCGCCCGCATGAACCAGCCGAATCGCCGTTCGGCGTCGTCGGGGGCGATGCCGAGGATCTCGAACACCTGCCACTGCACCCCCGGGTCGTGGATCCGCACGCTTCCGGAGCCCAGCTCGGCGCCGTTGAGCACCAGGTCGTAGGCGTGGGACAGGGCGTTGTCCGGATCGTCCCGCATCTCGACAACGTCGTGCGGGGCGGTGAAAGGATGGTGCGCCGGGACCAGGTCGCCGCCGGCCGTCTTCTCGAAGACCGGGAAGTCCACCACCCACAGGAACATGAGGTCGCCGTGGCCGTCCGGGCGCCCGAGCTCCAGCCGCAGCTTGCCGAGCGCCTCGGCGGCCACCTCGGCGGCGTCGGCGACGACCAGCATCGTGTCGCCGGGCGTCGTCCCGAGCCGATCCCGCAGGGCCGTGAGCTCGTCGTCGGTGAGGTACTTGCCGACCGGCGACCGGAGAGTCCCGTCGCCCTCGGCGACCGCCCACACCAGGCCTTTGGCGCCGAATTCCTGCGCTCGGGCGGACAATCCGTCGAGGCCGGAGCGGGACAGGCCGAGCTTCCCGGCGTTGATGCCCCTGATGACGCCGCCGGCTTCGAGCACCGCCCCGAAGGCCTTGAAGCCCGTCTGCGCGAAGACATCGGACAGCTCGGCGATCTCCATGCCGAAACGGGTGTCCGGCTTGTCGGTGCCGTAGCGGAGCAGGGCATCGGCGTAGGAGATGCGCCGGAACGGCCTCTCCAGCTCGACGCCGCGTACGTCGCGGGCGACGGCCACCATCACCTCCTCCAGGGTGGCGAGCACGTCGTCCCTTCCCCAGAACGAGCCTTCTAGGTCGAGCTGGGTGAACTCCACCTGGCGATCGGCCCGGAAGTCCTCGTCGCGATAGCAGCGCGCGATCTGGTAGTAGCGCTCGACGCCGCCGATCATGAGGAGCTGCTTGAAGAGCTGGGGCGACTGGGGCAGGGCGTAGAAGGAACCTTGGCGCAGGCGGCTGGGAACGAGCAGGTCGCGGGCTCCCTCCGGGGTGGAGCGGATGAGCGTGGGGGTTTCCACCTCGAGGAAGCCGAGGTCGTCGAGGACCCTTCGCATCGCCCGGATCGTCGCCGAGCGGGCCCGCAGGTTGGCGGCCATTCGCTCGGTGCGCAGGTCGAGGTAGCGGTACTTGAGGCGGCGCACTTCTTCGACGTCGGCCCGGCCGTCGAGTTGGAACGGGAGCGGGTCCGCAGGGCTGAACACGGTCAGCTCGGCGACTTCGACCTCGACTTCCCCCGTCGCCATGTCGGGATTGGCGGTACCTTCGGGGCGCTCCCGCACCACACCGGCCACCCCGATGCAGTACTCGTTGCGCAGCTTGTGGGCCTCGGGAAAGCGCTCCGGGTCGATCACCACCTGCATGGTGCCGGTGGCGTCGCGGAGATCGACGAACAGCACCCCGCCATGATCGCGGCGGCGGGCCACCCAACCGGCGAGCCGAACCTCGGTGCCCAACGCCGCGGCGCGCAGCGTTCCGGCACCCGCACTCTTCAGCGGCTGGTCGCCCACCGGCCCACCTCCTCCGTCGCCACGACCTCCTCGGTGCCCGTGGCCAGGTCCTTCACGGTCACCTTGCCGGCGTCCCATTCCTCGCCCACGACGGCGGCAACGGCGGCGGCGCGGCGGTTGGCAACCTTGAACTGCGCCTTGACGGACCGGTTCCCGAGGTCCATGTCCGCGCGCGCCCCCTCGCCGCGCAGCATTCGTACCAGCTGGACGGCGGCGGCCCGCCGGCTCTCGCCCGCCGCCACCACGAACACGTCCAGAGCGGGGGCGTCCTCGACCTCGCCCAGCGCCAGCAGGATCCGGTCGAGGCCGAGAGCGAATCCGAGACCGGGCGTCGGGGGCCCGCCCAGCAGCTCCGCCAACCCGTCGTACCGGCCGCCGCCGCCCACCGATGACTGGGCGGCTTCGTCCTCGTAGCGGAGCGGGACATACTCGAAGACCGAGTGGGTGTAGTAGTCGAGGCCCCGTACCAAGGTGCGGTCGAGCACGTAAGGCACGCCGGCCTGCTCCAGGCCGGCTCGCACGGCTGCGAAGAACTCGGCGTCGACGGACACGAGGTGGTCGACCGGCGCCGGAGCGTCGGTCAACTTCGGGCCGTCCACCTTGGAATCGAGCACCCGCAAGGGGTTGGTGGCGATGCGGCGCTGCGAGTCGTCGGTGAGCTCGGCGCGCCGGCCTTCGAGGAAGCCCCTGAGCACGTCCTCGTATGAGCGGCGAGACGCAGGGCCGCCGATGGAATTGAGGCGCACCTCGACGTCGCCGAGGCCCAGCTCGGCGAGGTAGCGATAGCCAACGTCGATGACCTCGACGTCGGCGTCTGGTGACGGATCGCCCAGCTACTCGAGGTTGAGTTGGAAGAACTGGCGCCGCCGCCCTTTCTGCGGCTGCTCGTAGCGGAACATCGGCCCGGCGTAGGCCACCTTCAGGACGCCGCGCCGGCCCGCCTCGAGATAGGCGCGCACCACCGATGCCGTGAGCTCGGGGCGCAGGGTGAGCGAGCGCCCTGCCTTGTCCTCGAACGTGTACATCTGCTTCTCCACGACCTCGGTCCCCTCCCCCACACCGCGGGCGAACACCTCCGTAGCCTCGAACAGCGGGGTCATGATCAACTCGTAGCCGTAACGCTCGGTGATGTCGTCCCACAGCTTCAGAGCCCGCCGCCAGCGACGCGACTCGGGAGGCAGGACGTCGTTGGTGCCCTTCGGGGCGCGGAACGTCACGTGATGAGCTCCTGGAGGAAAGGATTGAACCGTCTCTCACGAGCGAGCGTGGTCGCCGGACCGTGGCCGGGCAGCACCTCGGTGTCGCCGGGAAGCGGCAGCACCTTGTCGGCCATGCTGCGCATCAGCGTCTGGTAGTCGCCCCCCGGCAGGTCGGTCCGCCCGATGGAGCCCGCGAACAGCTGGTCGCCCGAGAAGAGGATCCCTTCGGCGCCCAGGTAGAAGCAACAGTGCCCCGGCGTGTGGCCGGGAGTGTGGATGACGTCGATCACGATGTCGGCGACGTCCAGCGCCTGCCCGTCATCGAGCGGCACGAAACGCTCCGGCGGGGCGTAGTCGCCGGGCGGCACCATGCCGAAGAGCGACCGGAGCTGATCGGCCGGCGCCATCGCCAGCCAGTCGTCGTCTGGGTGCAGGTATGTGGTCACGCCGGTCGCCCGCGCCAGCGGGCCGGCTCCGCCGACGTGGTCGACATGGCCGTGAGTGACGAGCAGCGCCACCGGCGTCAGGTCGCGTCGGGCGAGCAGTCGCGCCACCGCATCCGGGTCCGGAGGAGCGTCGACCACCACAGCCGCGCCGCCGGGCTCGGGCGCGACTACGTAGCAGTTGGTCTGCGCTGCCCACAACGCGGTGGCTTCGACGATGAGGCTCATGGGCGAGAAGGGTAACGACCCGGGCCCCGGACGCGGCGGGGCCCGCCCCGTGGGCGGGCCCCGGTCGTGCTGGCCGGCAGCGGCCTACAGCTCCCTCTTGGCCATCTCGTTGCGAGCGAGGACGTCCACGCCCAGTCGATCCTTCAGGATGAAGTCGGACACGATCTCGCCGTTGTAGTGCACGGACATGTCGCCCTCGACCCGGTTGTAGCGCTCGGGGCTGCCGGCCGAGTCGCAGGCACCCTCGGCCACGATCGAGCCGTTGACATTGAGGTTGCCGCCGAAGAACAGGTGCTCATGCGTGGCCACCAGGCCCCAGATGTCGGCGCCGCCGTTGAACTGGACGTCGCCGCCGGCGACGATCGCGTACGGCTTACCGGCTGCGGCAGGCTGCAGCTGGAGCTGCGAGTTCGCCTTGATGTTGCCCCCGGTCGTCGAGCAGTCGAGCACACCGTTCGCCGTACCGGCGATGACGGTCCAACTCACCGCCCCGTCTCTCTTGCCCCTGAGCGTCGCGTCGACGCCGTCGAGGTAGTACGCACCCTGGGGCACGTCGTCGCGGAAGCTGACGGAGTTGGTGCCGATGCCGCTGATGTTGCGCGTGCCTGGGATGAAGCTGCCCGAGCACGGGACGCCCGGCGTGGCCGGGGTCGTGCCGCTGTCTTTGTTGGCCGGGCCGGCATACAGGCCGGAGATCCCGAGGGAAGCCCCGAAGGACCAGCCGGCCCGGCACACGTCGTACTCGCTGTACGCGTGCGACTTCAGCGGATCGACCTCGGGGATCCACTGGACCTCGATCGGCAGTGCCGGACAGTCGGGCCCGACGGCGGCCTGGTTCCCGGCCCCGGTGGCACACACGCTGTACGTCGTGGCGCCCGCCTGGAAGTCGCCGTTCGTGTGGGCCGAGCCGTTGGCTCCGGTGAACGTGCCGCCATTCGCCACGATGTCCCCGTCGGCGAGCAGGCCGTGGTCGGGCAGCCAGGGCCGGCCGCTGTAGCGGGTCTGGTATTCGACGACGACCACGCGTTCGTGGCGGTCCTCGGCGGCGCGGCTCGGCGTGTACGCCACCCCGTACAGCACCTCGGACGACTCGGGCTTGAACACGACGAACTCGCCTTCCGGAAGCTGCCGCAGAGCGGTCGGCTCATCATCGATGACCTCCTCGGCCGCTGC
This sequence comes from uncultured Acidimicrobiia bacterium, assembly GCA_964348465.1. GTDB lineage: Bacteria > Actinomycetota > Acidimicrobiia > Spongiisociales > JAOTWH01 > CAYGCW01. The sequence continues at coordinate 12,237 of CAYGCW010000019.1, forward strand.
CAGCACCTCTTCTCTCGTGCCGAGAGGCGTGTCGTCCTCGACGACGAGCTTGTTCTCCTTCATGTACTCCTCGTCCTGCGTCAGCCCGTAGAGCGTCTCGTCGGTGCCGGACTCCGCCACGAAGATGGCCTCTTCCCAGCTCCGGTCCGTGGTGCCGGCCTCGAACGAGGCGACCGACCGGACGACGATCACTCCGGTGACGAGAACGAGTGCCGTTCCCAGCATCGCCACCGACGCCATGGCGGCGCCGATGTCGCCGCGCCGGCGGCCGTGGAGCCGGCGCGCCAGCCGGCCGATGAGGGTCGGGCGGCGGTCGTGGGACTGCATCGTGTATCTCCTGTCTGTGATCACGCGTTGCGTAGGTGGACTTCTGTCCGGATCCGCTTGGGATCCGGGCCGTCGGCGCCGTCGATGTCGGCCACCAACTCGATCGTCACCGACGTGCCGCTGGGGTCGAACGTGAACCTGCTCGTGTCGGGCCCGGCGGCGAGGTCGTAGACCAGGCGCGATGCGTGGACGTCCTCGAATCCGGGGTTGTCGTCACCCTCCCGTGTGAGAGTGCCCTCGGGCTTGATGCGCCACGTGACGTATTCCCCGATGCCCACCTGGGCGGAGTCGTCGTCGTTGAGGTCCGTCCACAGCTCTACGGTGTGCTCGTCGGACAGCGACAGTTCCACCGTGTCTGCGAAGCGCATCTCCTTGATGAGGCGTCCTTTGGCGACTCGCATCTCCTCGAGGGCGATCGATGCCTCTTGCTCATATTCGTCGGTACGGGTGACGGTGATGAGCCACTGCATCATCACCGCTGAGACGATCGCGGCGGCGAGCATGGCGACCATCAGCTCCACGAGCGTGAGGCCGGAGTCATCATCGCGGAGGGTGCGGGCGAGCCTGGTCATGGCGAACTCACCGACGAGATCAAGGCGGTGGACACGTGGTCCCGGCGCTGTGTGCCGATCTCCCAAAAGACGACTACGACGACCCGGCGCAGGCCGGGCGTCACTTCGGTGACGTAGGTATTGACATCGAACTCCTGCTCGTCGAACTCCTCGGTGCGGTAGGTCTCGACCCAGCCGTTGCCGGGGTCTTCGACGAGCACTTCTGCCGCCGGCAGGTCGAGCGCGTACCCATCGAGCGTCCGAGCGACCGGGTCGAGAAGCAGCGGGTCGGCACCCTGCACCGTCATCGCCAGCGACAGGTTCTCCCATTTGAGCGACCGCGTGTACTCGATTCGCTCGATCGCCAGTGAGGTCGCCTGCTCGAAGCTCCGGCTGTGGCGAACGGCGCGCAGGGTGTTGCCGAGGGTCATGGTCAAGCCCACGAGCAGCACAACGGCGATGGCAAGCGCGACGGTGACCTCGATGAGGGTGAACCCCTCGTCGCGGAGGGGCCGCTCCGGCCCGGTACGGGCGCTGCGAGACTGGTGCGTCATGGCATCTCACTTCGGGCGCCACGGGGGCGCCCTTGAGGTTGCTACTCGCAGTGGTTATCGACCCCCGGTAGGCGCGCCTTGAGAGCGGCGGATGCTCATTGAGCCCGATGCCCGAGTGACTAGTTACCTGAGCCCGGCTAGCGCGATTCGGACTGCGGCACGAGGCGGAAGGCGTCGAACACGCCCTCGATTCCCCGCAGCTGGGCGAGCAGATGGTCGAGCTGGTCGCGGTCGCTCAGTTCGACCTCGTAGCGGAGCACCACGACGCGGTCCTTGTCGAGCCCCGAAGACGAGGCGACGATGTTGGCCCCGAGGTCGGCGAGCGTCACCGTCACGTCCTGGAGCAGGCGCGGCCGGTCGAGCCCTTCCACCTGGATCCACACCATGTAGCTGCCGACCTGGCCCGGGTCCCACGTGACATCGATCATCCGCTCGGCGCGCTCGGCGAGCGCCCCGATGTTGGTGCAGTCGGCCCTGTGCACGGACACGCCCCGCCCGACCGTGACGAAGCCGACTACGTCGTCGCCGGGCACGGGGGCACAGCAACGGGCGATCCGAACCAGCACGTCCGGCAGCCCCTCGACGATCACGCCGTGCGTCGGCCGGCGCGCCGCGGTCCTGGTGCGCCGCGGCAGCACGAGGAGGTCCAGCTCCGGCTCCTCCTCTTCGGGCCGTACCAGGCGAGCGACCCGGCCGGCGACCGTCGCAGGCGTCACGTTGCTCTCCCCGACGGCCACCAGGAGGCTGTCGAGGTCCTGGTACCCGAGGCGCTCGGCCACCTCGCCGAGCCGGCGGTCGCGGTCGGCCGCGGAGAGGCCCAGCCCTTCCCGACGGAGCGCTTTGGCGATCTGCTCGCGGCCCTCGGCGAGCGCGGTCTCCCGCCGCTCCCGGGTGAACCACTGGCGGATCTTCGCCGAGGCCCGCGACGTCTTCACGAACTGCAACCAGTCCCGGCTCGGCCCGGCTCCGGGCGCCTTGGAGGTGCTGATCGACACGACGTCTCCGGACTGCAGCGCGGTGGAGAGCGGGACGAGGCGGCCGTTGACCTTGGCCCCCACGCACCGGTGGCCGACCTCGGTGTGGATCTTGTAGGCGAAGTCGACGGGGGTGGCGCCCTGGGGAAGCGTGATCACATCGCCCTTGGGGGTGAGCGCGAACACCTCATCCTGGTACAGGTCGAGCTTGAGGCCGGCCAGGAAGTCCTCGGGGTCCTGGTATTCCTCCTGGAGGAACCGAATGTCGGCGATCCACGGCAGCTCGTCCCCTTCGCCGCCGCCCTCCTTGTACGTCCAGTGGGCGGCGATGCCGTACTCGGCTCTCTCGTGCATGTCCCGGGTGCGGATCTGCACCTCGAGCGGCTTGCGGTCCGGCCCCAGCACGGTGGTGTGCAGGCTCTGGTAGAGGTTGAACTTGGGCATGGCCACGTAGTCCTTGAACCGGCCCTGGACCGGGGGCCACAGCGTGTGCACCACGCCGAGCGCCGCGTAACAATCCCGTAGCTCCCCGGTGATGATCCTGATGCCGATGAGGTCGTAGATCTCCTCGAAAGGACGGCCACCCTCGACCATCTTGCGGTAGATGGAGTAGACGTGCTTCGGGCGGCCGGTCACCTCGGCCTTGATGCCGGCGTCCTCGAGCGACCCAACGGCCTCGGCGATCGTCTTCTCGATGTAGGCGTCCCGTTGCGGAGCGCGCCGCTCCATCAGGCCCATGATCTCGCCGTAGATGCGGGGGTACAGAACGGCGAAGCAGCGGTCTTCGATCTCGTGCTTGATCTCCTGAACGCCGAGCCGGTGCGCAAGGGGGGCGTAGATCTCCAGGCTCTCGGCCGCGATTCGCTGCTGCTTCTCCTCGGCAAGGGGAGCGAGGGTGCGCACGTTGTGGAGGCGGTCGGCGAGCTTGATCAGCAGCACCCTGACGTCGCGAGCGACGGCGATCATCATCTTGCGGATCGTGGCCGCCTGCTGCTCTTCCCTGCTGGAGAAGCGGATGCGGTCCAGCTTCGTCACCCCGTCGATCAGGGAAGCCACCAGCGGACCGAAGTCGGCATCGACGTCCTCCAACGTCATGTCGGTGTCCTCGACCACGTCGTGGAGCAGGGCGGCGGCGAGCGTCTCGGCGTCCATCCCGTACTCGGCGAGGATCTGCGCCACGGTCAGCGGGTGGGTGATGAACGGCTCACCGGTCTTGCGAAACTGCCCGTCGTGGTAGCGCACGGCCGTTCCGTACGCCCTCTCGATGAGGTCCGTCGGCGTTCCGGGATGGCGCCGCCGGAACGACCTCAGGACCGGATCGAGCTCGGCGAGGGCGGCCTCGTCTGCGTGCGGTCCGGGTACCGGCTCAGGGATGCTCATAGCGCACCAGCGACAGCAGGTCGACCTCGCTCCCGAGCGCATCCCGACCGCCCAGGAAGTCGAGCTCGACCACGACCGCGACTCCGCTGACGTCGGCGCCGAGACGACGCAGCAGCCGCACGGCGGCGGCGGCGGTGCCGCCCGTCGCCAGGACGTCGTCGACGACCAGCGCCACGTCCCCCGGGTGGAAGGCGTCCTTGTGGACCTCGAGCAGATCGGTGCCGTACTCCAGCTCGTAGTCCTGCGATTCCACGTGGTGGGGCAGCTTGCCCGGCTTGCGGATCGGTACGAAGCCGGCGCCGAGCGCAGCCGCCACCGGGGCGGCGAAGATGAACCCGCGCGCCTCGATCCCGGCGACCCTCGTCACCCCGCGGTCGGAGAAGTGCGAGGCGAGCGCGTCGATGGTTCCGTTGAAGGCTCCCGCCGCGCCGAGAAGAGGGGTGATGTCCTTGAACACCACTCCCGGCTTGGGGAAGTCCGGTATGTCCCTGATGTGGCTCTTGAGAAAGGCTTCGTCCATCGCCTCAATATAAACGGGCCCGGCGCCGGGCAGCCTCGAGGGATTCAGCGGCGCCGGCGCTTCCGCTTCGGAGGTCGCGGCGTGGCTCCGGTGGCGAGCGGTGAGAGCTCGATGTCGGGCTCGGTCGCAGCTTCGGGCTCCGCCGCGGCCTCGGCGGCCGTCGGCCGCCGCGCCGTCCGCGCCGCGGGCACGGCCGCCGCCGGCCGTCCTGCCCGCCGTTCGACCCGGCGCCGGGCCCGCTGCCACTCCTCCTCGCCCTCCTTCCACATCGCCAGCAGCGGCGACGCGAAGAAGATCGACGAGTACGTACCCGCGGCGATGCCCACGAACAAGGCGAGCGCGAACTCGCGGAGGGTTGCGGCCCCCAGCAGGAACGAGCCGACGAACAGCAGGCTGCCGACCGGGAGGAGGCTGGTCAGCGAGGTGTTGATCGACCGCATCAGCACGTCGTTCATCGACTCGTTGATGATCCCCGTGATCGTGTTCTTCTCGGCCTGCAGCTCGATGGTCTCCTCGACCTTGTCGAACACGACCACGGTGTCGTAGAGCGAGTAACCGAGGATCGTGAGCACCGCGATCACAGTCGCCGGCGTCACCTCGAACCCGACCAGCGAGTAGAGGCCGGCAGTGAGGGTCATGTCGTGAATGAGTGCCCCGAGCGCGGCGAGCGCCATACGCCACTCGAAACGGATGCTGATGAAGATCGTGACCACGATCAGGAAGATGATCAGCGCCCTGAGCGCAGCTTGCGCCACCTCGCGCCCGAACGTGGGCCCGACCTCCTGCGAGCTGACGTCCTCGACGCCGACACCGGCTACGGCTGCCACGACGTCGACCAACTCCTGCAGGTCGGCCTCGGAGA
>CAYGCW010000020.1:0-1271 GCA_964348465.1 uncultured Acidimicrobiia bacterium
GTGGCACTTCTTGCAGTTCTTGGTGCCGACGAAGGCGTGGTCGCCGGCGCTCGCCGCTGGCGTCGCGGCCATCAGCGCTACCGCCGTCAGCAGTACCGATAGTCCCAGCATGCGTCGCATTGCGTATCCTCCTTTCACTCCTCCAGAGTCGTCTCGTCGCGAAGCCTAATCGCGGCGAGGCCCCACGAGCCCCACCCCGCGGGGTGGCCTCAGTGGCCGCCTGGGCGGTGCTTGCCCTGCCGGGAGTCGTCGCTCAGACTGCCACCAGGCGTGAGACTTGCAGCTTTTGTGCCTGAACATGGCGAATAGGGGCTCAGCTTGTGGAAAAGCGCCCAGAAGCCCTTCCGGGGCGTGGCGTTTTCCCCATCTGCCCCCCTCCTGGCGGGCGCCCATCGGGGCGGCTCTATGCATGCTGTCACCTCTGGCGGCCCGGGGCAACGTGGCACCGGTTGTGGACGATTTCACTGCCGTGCCCGCGGCGGTGCTTCCGGGCGGGACCGCGACCCTCACCGTGGAGGCCCACGATCCGGACTGCGCCGGCACCTGCACCACTGGCTGCGGTGAGTACATCCGGTCGGACCTCACCGTCTGGAGCGCTACCGGCGGCGCGATCCAGGACGAGGACAACGGCAGCTCGGCGTCTCCGTACACCGCCACCGCCGAGTGGCAGGCGCCCGCCACCGAAGGGACCTACACGGTGGAGGTCTTCCTGGCCGACAGCGGCAGCACGTTTCTGTGCGGCGGCAGGCAGACGACCACCGCCACCGTCGATATCCTGGTCACCAACAACCCGAATCAGCCGCCGACGGTCGACTCGCTGAGCGCGATGCCGTCGCTGCTGCTGCCCGAGGAGAGCGCCGGTCTCCTGTGCGTCGCCTCGGACCCCGAGGACGACCCGATCACCTATCTCTGGTCCGCGGATCTGGGCTCGGTGACGCCGGGCTCGGCCGGCGCCGCCACCTACACCGCGCCCGCCAATGTGGTCGGGATCGACACCGTCACCTGCACCGCCGACGACGGCCAGGCGCAGGGATCGGACACGGTCCAGATCTCGATCGTCGGCGCCGAGGCCGAGAAGGCCCTGGTCAAGGGCGTGGTAGCGCCGCAGCGACTCGACGCCGACAGCGAAGGCAACCTGCACGTCGTCGATCGCCGGGGTGGCGGCATCGCCGTCTACAACCTGTTCAGCGAGGAGCTCGTCTACAGGATCCCGCTGGCCGACGTCAACGCCGTGGCGGTGGATTGGAAGGACGACCTGCTCGTCGGCGGGC
>CAYGCW010000020.1:1281-17251 GCA_964348465.1 uncultured Acidimicrobiia bacterium
ACCTGCGGCGGTCCAACCGGGTCGCGCGGCCGAGGCCACCCCGCCAGCCGCGCCGGAGCCGCCACGGATTTCCGATGTCACCCATCGGCGGACGACGCCGGGCGGGCGGCTGGGAGCCAGCGTCGTCGACCGCGAGGGCGAGCTGCTGCTGCCACTCAATCCGGGCGGCAACCTGGGTGACGTCTCGGATGTCGCTGTCGACCGGGTCAACCGTCGCTTCGGGGTGCTCTACCGGAGTGCCGGTCGGGTCGTGGTGTTCGACGAGAGCGGCACCCAGTTGGCAGCGTTCGGGTCGACCGGGGACGCCCCCGACCGGTTCAAGAGCCCGCAGGGCCTGGCGGTGGCGCCGACGGGAGACTGGCTGGTGGCCGACGGCGGCCACGGCAAGATCAAGCGCTTCGACGCCATGGGCAACCTGCTGGCGTCGTTCGGGGATCTGGGCGCCGGGGTCGGTGAGTTCGTCCAGCTCGACGACGTCGCCGTCGATGCCAGCGGCATCATCTACGCCAGCGACTCGTTCCAGTCCTGGGTGCAGGTCTTCGATCCGGACGGCAGTCTGCGCGAGACGCTGGGCGGCTACGGCGAGGAGCTGGGCAGGTTCAGGACGCCGACGGGCATCGCCGAGGTGGCCAACGTCAGCGGTCTCGGGGCGTTCGACCGCCTGGTCGTGGCCTCGCTCAACACCTCCAGCGTGCAGGTCTTCCGTCGCGACAAGGACCCGCTCGTGGGTCCACCGCCGAGCGCGGATGCGGCGGTGGCCCCCGGCAGCCTGAACTTCCAGGATACGGCGGTCGGTTTGGCGAGCCCGCCCGCGACGGTCACCTTGAGCAATCCGGGCACCGCGATTCTGGGCGTGCGCAGCGTCACCGCCCAGGGGCCGTTTGCGGTCAGCCACGACTGTCTGGCGGTCGACGTCGGCGACTCGTGCGTGGTCTCGGTCACTTTTTGGCCGAATGCGCCCGGGCCGCAGGCCGGAACCCTGGACTTCGAGACCAGTGCCGGGCCGCTAGCCGTGCCGCTCTCCGGCCAGGCCTTCCTGCCCGCCGACGTCGAGCTGAAGCCGTCCGCCCTCGGATTCAGCGACCAGGAGATCGACACGGTCAGCGACCCGCAGCTGGTAACGCTGACGAACACGGGCTCCGTGCCGCTGGAGATCCTGGCCGTCGACATCTCGGCCGAGTACCTTCTCGCCCACGATTGCCCGGCTTCGCTGGCCGGGGGCGCGAGCTGTACGATCGAGGTCCGGTTCGCCCCCGAGAACATCGTAGACAACCTGCTCGGCACGGTCACGGTCGCCTCCAGCGCCGTCGGCAGCCCCCACACGGTAGACCTGGAGGGCCATAGCATCTCGGAGATCTCGCGCTTCAGGGTCAGCCTGGTTGCGGACGAAGTCGAAGAGGGCAAGGCCGGCCCGGACTCCGACCCGGTCTCGGTCCAGTTCGAGGTCACCCTGTTGCCGCCGTCGACGCGGCACGCTTCGGTCCACTACGTGACCATGGACGGGACGGCCACCGGGGGCGAGGACTACCTGGCCGTGCAGGAGCTGCTCGAGTTCCAGCCCGGAGAGACCCATCGCACGATCGAGGTGCGAATCCTCGACGACGGTCTCCTGGAGCCGGACACCGAGACCTTCTCCCTGGAGCTTTGGGGACCACTGGCCTCGCTGATCGAGGACCGAAGCACTCAGGTGAGCATCCTCGACGACGAGGTCTGCCTGGGGCCGGTCCTGGTGGAGAACGCGGGCGCCGAGCGGCTGGCGGGCGCCTCGCCGATCCCGGGCTGGGTGGAGGGCCCAGGGCAGAGCTGGCAGGTTCGCAGCCTGGCGCCCGATCCGCTCGAAGGGATCGCCTACTTTGCCGCCGCACCGGCTGAGTTTGCCGAGCTGGTTCAGGAAGTCGACGTCTCCGGCTTCGCCGCCGCCATCGACGCCGGCAATCAGCTGCTCGATCTGTCGGCCTGGATCCGGACCGCGGAGGAGGATACCGCTCGCGTCCTGATCGAGTACCGGAACTGGGACCAGACGGTGGTCCTCGACCAGTTCGACTCGGGCGAGCTGCGGAGCCCCGGCCGGTGGCTCGAGGTGACCGACCTGCGGCCGCTGCCTCCCGACACCCGCTGGCTAGGGGTGCGTCTGCTCGGGCACCGGATCACCGGCCCGGAGGCTGACGCCTTCTTCGATGCCGTGTCGCTGCGGCCGATTCGGGCGGCCACGGTGGAGGTGACGGATTCCTCTTGGTACGAGGGCGACACCGGAGCGGCGAGCGCCGTAGTCGCGGTGCGGTTGGCCTGTCCCTACTACCAGGATGTGCTCGTCGATCTCGCCACCGTCGACGACACGGCTGTCGCCGGCGAGGACTACCAGGCCACCACTGCCGCAGTGCTCCTGCCGGTGGGCGAGACGGACCGCTCGGTGGTGGTCGAGGTCTTCGGCGACCGTCTTGTGGAGGGCCACGAGGAGTTCCTGGTGGAGGTCCAGAGCGTCGACCCGTTCGATGCCGTGCAGCTGACGCAGCAGGCGATCGGCGTGATCCTCGACGATGACCGTTGCGCGTCCCGCCCTTCCTGGTGGCTCGCCAACCCCGGCCTCCTGCCCGATCGGCTCGCGCTCGGTTGGGTGGTCTACGGCCGCAGCGAGCTGACGGCGTTCCTGGGCTACAACGGCGGCGACGTGTCGCTCGAGGTGGCGCGCGAGCTGACCGCCGCTCGGCTGAATCTGTCGCTGGGCTCGCCGCCGAGCATCGTCACCACCGCGGGGGCCGCCGACGCCTATCTTGCGCTGCACCCGCCCGGCAGCGATCCGAGCGGCGACGCCAAGCAGCAGGGCAAGGACTTCCGCGACGCTCTCAAGCACTACAACAAGGCGCCGTGCAAGCTCGGGGCTCCGCTCGAGATGCCGGCTGGAGCGGCCGGAGGAGGATGAGGTCGAGATGAGCCTGCGACTGACGGCCGTTCGATGCGTGGTCCTGCTCAGCGGATGCTGGTTGCTCGTCGCGGCGCCGGCGCATGCCTCCGACCCGCCCCACTGGTCGGGTGCCGAGCTCAACATCAACTGCACCAGCCAGTGCCACGAGGTCCACAACGCCCTCGGTGGCGGCCTCAACCCGCGCTCCGGCAACCCCAACCTCTGCCAGTCCTGTCATCAGCCCGGTGGACCCGCGAGCGCACTGCCGATCAACGAGGTCGACAAGGCGGTGCGGGGCGTGGGGGGAGTCCATCACCCCTGGCAGGTCTGCGCGGAAACCGATCCTGCGGACCCCTCGGATCCCGACACCCAGGTGCCCACCGACGTCGAGATGAGCCTGCGGGTCATGAGCGACGACGGCGGCTGTGACGCGCTGGGGGGCTATATCGTCTGCTCCACCTGCCACGATCAGCACGAAAGTGCGAGCGCCTTCGGCGGCACGCCGCGGATCAGCGCCGCCAAGAAGATCGTCGACAACGGCGGCGGCGGCACCGTGACCTCCGGCGGCACCTACACGGGAACGGCAGGCTACTGGTACTGGGTCGAGATCGTCGACATCTCGCCGAGCGACAGGTTCTGCTGGGCTCGCGTGAACGATCAGTCGGTCGAGTGGTGCCCCACCGGCAGTGGGTGCGAGGGCTGTGATCCGGACAACAACATCCTCACACCCAACCTCGACGCCAGCGGCTCTCCGGGGCTGGAGGCCGGCATCACGGTCACCTTCGACGAGGGCGGCGGCCAGTTCGCCGACCGCGAGCAGTGGGAGTTCTTCGCCGCCTGGCCGTTCCTGCGTGACGAGGTGAACACCGGGGCCGACTCCGGCGGCAACGCCTTCTGCATCAACTGCCACGCGGCCTGGCAGATGACCGACACCGGGCCGCCCGACAACCCCTGGGACGGCGGCGTCCGCAGCCATCCGGTCGGGGTGACCATACCGGCGGGAGCCCAGGATCCGTACCACTCGCCGCCGCTGGACGGCGACGGCTCGGCCGCCGACGCCAACCCGACGAACAATCTGCAGCTCTACGGCGCCGGCAGCGACACCGTCGAGTGCCTGACCTGCCACGGCATCCACTTCGTGGACAGCAACACCAACACCGTGGACGGGCCGCCATGAGCCGGCGCCTGAGAGGCAGATGGGCGCCAGGAGCTTGATCGTGCGGAGGATCGTAGGAGCAGCGGTCAGGGCCGTGCTTGCCGCGGCGCTGCTGATGGTGCCGGTGCCGCTCCTCGCGCAGGACACCCTCTCGGCCTCCGACAACACCCCGATCCGTGCGCTCGATCCGACGGTGGGCGAGACCGGCCTCGTGATGCAGCGCTTCCGGGTCGACAGCGACACCGCGGGCGATGGCTCCATCGAGCTGACCTCGCTCAGGGTCGACGAGCAGGGGACCGCCCAGACCGTCGACATCGCCACGGTCAGCGTCTACATCGACGTCGATCTGGACTTCGACGGCTCCGTCCAGATCGGCAGCGTCGCCTTTGGCGCCGACCCCCAGGACGTGCCGCTGACCGGCGGCACGGCGGCCGACCGCACGGTCACCAACCCGAGCCCGAAGTACCTGTGGATCGTCTACGACCTCGCGGGCGGCGCCACCGCCGGGCGCACACTCCAGTCCCGGGTGACGCAGATCGACGTCGCCGGACCCGACACCGGGCCCACCGGCCTGACCCTCGACTCCAACCTCCTCACCATCGTCACGGCACCGCAGAACGACACCACGGTGACCGGCAGCCAGGCGTTCGTCAGCGCCTGCAGCCCGACGGGCGGGGCCACCGGCCAGATCACCGTCATCAGCCGATTCACCGGCGACGCAGACGATGACGGCTCGGTCGCGGTCGTCTGGGATACCGACAGCAACCCGGGCGCCGGCGGCACCGGTGCCTGCAGCATGGTCACCGGCGCCTCGCCGCGCCAGTGCCTGGTCACCGGCCTCCAGCCGAGCTCGGACGCCGGCGCCAATTACTGGATCGAGGTCACCTTCTCCGATGGCGACGGGGTCGGCGGGGGCACCAACCCGGAGACGCTCGGCGGCGGCACGGGTTTCAACGTGCCCGACTGCGGCGGTACCGACACCGCGGCACCCACGGTGCTCGTCCTGTCGCCCTGGCGCGACGCGGTCATCGGCGGCACCGAGCGCATCAAGGTGCAGGTCTACGAGAACTCGTCGGACGACGGCGGCCTGGCGGCTACCGACCCCGTGCAGTGGGCGGTGGACGGCGGCGCCCTGTCGGCCACCGGCGTGAGCGTCAACCCGAACTACGACTGCGGCACCGATTGCGACATCTACGAGTTCGACCTCGACACGGTCGGGCTCGGCCTGACGGACGATCGGCACCGTCTGGTTGTCCAGGTTACGGATGCCGCCAGCCCGGCCAACGTCGCCCGCGTCGAACAGGCCTTCCGCGTGCGCAACCTCGGCACCAGCCCCGGCGGCAGTGGCCAGCTGCTGCGCCGCACCCCCGGGTCGCGGTTGTGCATCGACTGCCACGACCTGGCCACCCACTCCAGCCAGACGACCAGCACCGACTACGGCAACTGGGCGATGGCCTGCAACGACTGCCACAAGCCCCACGGCACCACCAACATCTTCCTGTTCCGCGACGAGGTCCGGACACCCAGGAGCGGCAAGCGCAGGGTCCGTTTCGAGAACCAGACGGGGGCCGCCGGCAGCCCTCCGGATACCCCGGCGACGGTCGACAACCCGGGCGCCGCCTCGTTCGTCAACGAGGACGCCGGCACCACGGGTGCGACGCTCGATGCCGAAGAGGGTCCCTGCCAGACCTGTCACACCCGGACCCAGAGCAGCAGCGGTCAGGCCCGGTGGCGCAACATCGACTCCGGCAACAACCTCGACACCCATTACGTCAGCGCCAGCGTCCAGGCCTGCATCAACTGTCATAAGCACACCGGCGGCTTCCAGGGCGCCGGCGGCGGCTCCTGCGACGGCTGTCACTTCGGCAGCAACCGGTTCGCCAGCGGCCGCCGTGACATCCAGCAGGATTTCGCCAACACCAGCCGCTCCCACCACGTCGGCAACGCCGGCACCACAATGGGCGGCACGCTGACCAACTTCGACTGCGTGGTGTGCCACGCCGAGGGCACCATCAACGCCCAGAACCAGACTGACACCACCGAGTACCACAACGACACCGGCTCCAAGGCGAACTGCAGTCAGGCGGCCACGCCGAGACCGTGCATCGACCTCAAGGACGCCGACAACTGGGACAACAGCGATCCCGGCAACACCGCGGTCAGCTTCGTCTTCCGCTACGACAAGCAGCTCCTGGTGGAGAACCTCAGCGGCGGCACGCCGGGCACCACTCCCGGCAACTGGGGCAGCGGCGACGCCGACTGGGAGACCGAGACCTCGAACCGCCTCGACCCGTTCTGCCTCACCTGTCACGACTTCGACGGTGCCACGGACTCGCGCAACGCCGACGCGACGGAGTGCGGCACTCCCGATGCGCTGAACCCGTTCTGCGACACCACCATCAGCAACGAGTACGACCAGTACGACCGCGGCCGGGTGACCGACATCGCCTCACGAGTGGCGCGGGCCTGGCGCACCGGTCCGAGCGGCGCCTACACCGGCACCGACCGCGATCAGGCCGGCGAGGCCCGTTACGACGAGGCGCCGACCGGGGCCGACGGCATCCTCGATCCGCCGCTGGGAATCTACTCGCGGCACGCGATCCGGGGCGTGGCGCTGTCGGACGGCGGCTTCAGCGGCTCGGCCTCGGTCTACGTGGCTTTGGAGAGCAATGACGACTGCACCTCCCTAGGCAACCCTTACACTTGCTGTACCGGCAGCGGCACGGGTACTTGTGACATCCCCAGCGCCTACTGGACCAGCACCACCTGGGAGGACGACTCCGTCATGGGCTGCGCCGACTGCCACACCGTGGACGGCGCCAACCACACCTCCGGCAACGCCCACGGCTCGACTGCCTCCGAGTACCTGCTCAAGGACGCCAACGGCGCCGCGACGCTGGGGACCCGGGACACCCAAGCCTCCACCTACACCTACATATGTTGGCGCTGCCACGAGGTCCAGCGCTACAACCGTGGCCTCGGCGGCTTCAATCACACGGACAACGACGGCGACTGGGCGAACACCGCCGGCAGCGACGGTGCCGACCGCGTCGCCAACGACGGCAACATCTTCGGCATGGCCTGCACAGGCTGCCACGGCGGTGTCGAGAGCGGCACTCAGGCGTCGCCGGTCGGCCCCGAGTTCGGCACGATCCACGGCACCTCCCAGTCCTACGGCATCGGCGACAGCGGCGGCAGCGGCACGCGCCTGGCGTACCGGTTCATGAACGGCAACAACCTGCGCTACTTCGACCCGGCCGGCTGGAGCGGCGACGTCACGGTGAGCTGCTACACGATCGACCGCAACGAGGAGGACTCCTTCGGGGCCTGCAGCCAGCACGACAGGACGGGCAAGGGCTGGAACAAGCCGGTCGATCGGGATCTGAAGTACTAGCAGGCAAGGGCGGCCCGCGGCATCCAAGGGCTGGTGTGGAACGGGTTGGGCACGTCCTCGTGTGCACCGACCGCGTGGTGGTCGCAGGGGCGGGGCTCGCCCCCGCCCATCAACGAGACGCTTCGGCCGCCCGAGGCGGCAGGGGTCGGAGACCCCTTTGCGACGCATCAGACCGAGCTGCGAGCCGGAGCGATCGTGTCGGGCCCGCCCCGCGAAGATAGGATCGACAGGCGAGTTCCATGGTCTCTCGAAACCAGGTCCAGGTGCGCTGGGTGCTCGCGGCCTTTCTTCTGTCGGGCGCCGCGGCGCTGATCTACGAGGTCGTCTGGACGCGCGCCCTGTCGCTGGTCCTCGGCAGCACCACGCACGCCGTCTCCACCATGCTGGCCACCTTCATGGCCGGCCTGGCGCTCGGCGCCTGGCTGGGAGGGAGGCTGGCGGACCGCAGCCGCAATCCGCTCCTGCTGTTCGGCGCCTGCGAGCTCGGCATAGGCCTTCTGGGGATCCTCAGCCTGCCGCTGATCTGGCTCCTGCCGAGGCTCTATCTGGGCCTCTACCGCTCGTTCCACCTCTATCCGGCGCTCTTCTTCGCTCTCCAGATCGCACTCTGCGCTCTCGTCATGCTGCTACCGACGACGCTCATGGGCGCCACCTTTCCGCTGGTCAGCCGGGCGATCACCGGGCGGCTCGAGGAGCTGGGCAGGAAGGTGGGGACCGCCTACAGCTTCAATACGGTGGGCGCCGTCGCCGGCTCGCTGGCGGCCGGTTTCCTGCTCGTTCCGACGCTGGGCATGCGCGGCGCGGTGCTGGCGGCGGGTCTGCTGAACCTCGGCGTGGGCCTGGTCATCGTGGTCCGCTCGCGGGCCGGAAGGTGGGGGCTGACGGCGGTAGCGATCGTGCTCTACCTGCCGGCGGCCACCTGGGCCTGGGAGGCGCAGCGGGTGCCCACCCTGTTCAACTTCTACAGCGCCTACCGCTTCCTGGAGGATCCGGTGCCGTACGCCGGCATCGTCGCCCGCGACCGAGCGACGCTCCAGTCGCTGTTCGAGGGCGACTACGCCGAGGGCCCGCTGCACGCCTACCGCACGCGCTCCGGACACCTGCTGCTCCAGGTCGGCGGCAAGATCGAGGGTACGGCCGAGCCGGACCTGGCGAACACCCTGCTGCTGTCCTACCTGCCGGTGGCGGCGCACGGCTCGCCACGCAGCATGCTGGTGATCGGCCTCGGTGCCGGCGTCACCCTGGCCGCAGCCAGGGAGCACGTCGAGCGGGTGGACCTGGTAGAGATCCACCCCGGCGTGCTCGAGGCCGTCTGGCGGTTCGGCGCGCCGGGCCTGCTCGCAGGCGTCGAGGTGGCGCGCAACGACGCCCGCAACCACCTGTTGACCGCCGACCGTCGCTGGGACGTCATCTCCTCCGCGCCTTCGTACCCTACCGACCCGGTCGTCGGCAACCTCTTTACCCGCGAGTTCTTCGAGCTCGCCGCCGCCCGGCTTGAGCCCGGCGGCGTCTACTGCCATTGGCTGCCCTACCACATGCTCACCAACGACGACGTCACGCTGATGGTCCGCACCTTCGCCTCGGTCTTCCCGCACGCCATGCTGTGGAAGGTCCCCGACGGTCTGGATCTGATCCTGATCGGCAGCCAGCGGCCGTTCAGCAGCGGCCCCGAGGCGATCCGCGCGCGGGTGACGGCGCTCAACGCCGGTGGCTGGCCTCTGCGCTACGTCCTCTCCCGCTCGCCGGAAGAGATCGCCGAGATCGCCGCGGTCGACGGACCGGTCAATACCGACGACCACCCGATCCTCGAGTTCCGGGTGGCGCGCAATCTGCGGGTGGGGAACCTGGCGCTGCTGGAGGGGGCGGCCGGGGCGGCGCGGCCGCCCGGCTCGGCGGCGGTCTCCGACTGAGCTCGGGGAGGCATCCGGCGTGGTCCCCGACAGAGTCGAACGAGCGAGCCGCTGGCTGGCGGGGCTCGGCTGGCTCTGCCTGGCCCTGGCCGTCCTCGATTGGGTCGCTCTGCGTCAGGGTGTGGCGCCGCATCCGCCGTCCGTGCTCGCTCTGCTCGTCTCCCTGGTCCTGGCCTGCCTGGGCCTCCGGGCCCTGGTGCTCCTCGGCGGGTTGGTGGGCCGGCCCGAGCGGCGCATCGGCCGGGTCGCCGAGCTGGCGCTGGCCGCCGGAGTGCTGGTGGCGCTCGGCGCCGGCATGGCCAACTGGCTGCTGCGCCTGCAGGGCACGGTGATCCTCAACGAGCGTGAGGCGGTGCCGCTCGAAGGCGGCACGGCGCTGCAGGTGTTCGATGCCGGCGCCCTGTCGAGGCTCGAGGAGATGGGGCTGACGCTGGCCCTCGACAGGCTCGAGCTGGTGGCGGCGGGCAGCGGAAGCTTCTATCCCGCCAGCAGCCTCAGCGCCTGGCGCGAGGGCCAGGAGCCGCGCCGCCTGCGGGTCACGCCGCACGAGCGCGCCGCCTTCGGAGCGCTGCGCTTCCACCAGGGCGCCTTCGGGTTCGCGCCCCGGATCGTCCTCCTGCGCGACGGCGAGACCCTGTTCGACAAAGTGGTGCCGTTCCTGACCGAGCGGCGCGGTCGGTCCGGGCTCTCGTTCGAGGGTCGCTTCACGCTCGAGCGGGAGGATCTTCAAGTCGAGGGGAGCGTCGATCTGGCAACGCTGGACGAGGGAATGCGGGGTCACGCCACCCTGGCGCTGGTGCTGACCAGGGACGGCGAGCCGTTTGGGCGGGGGAGCCTGCTGCCGGGGCGGTTCGCCGAGATCGAGCAGGGCTACCGGATCGGGTTCGCGGGCCTGGAGCGCTGGTCCGAGATCGTCGTCTCGCGGCGCAACTACGGCCGGCTGGTGCTCGCCGGCGGCGCCGTGGCGCTGGCGGGAGGGGTCCTCTGGCCGCTGGCGGCGTGGAGGCGATGGTGAAGGGTCTGCTGAAGATCCTCGGTGGCGGCTTCGTGGTCTTCATGCTGCTGGCCATCGCCGACGAATGGGCCTTCTTCTCGGCCGCCTGGTTCGGCGCCCGCGAGGAGCCGACGGCCGAGCTCCCCGAGGCCGACCAGAAGGCGGCCGCCGACGCGCTGCACCTGACGCTCGAGCTGATGGGGCATCTCTATCGCAGCGGCGGCGATCCGCGGTTCGCCGACCGGATGCCGGCGTCCGACGGCGTCAAGGAGGAGATGCTCGCCGACATCCTCTATCTCGGCCGCCAGCACCTGCTGCAGGACACCGAGCTCCGACGCCTGGACGTGATGTCCGTCGACAGGTTGGGGGAAGGCCGGCTGGAGCTGCGCACGCGTGAGCGGTGGCGATTCCGCGTGGTGCGAGCCGACGGCAGCGGCGCGGTCGAACCGCCGCGCACGCGTACCGTGGAGGCCGCGTACCTGGTGGTTCGCGGCGGGTCCGGCTGGCGGGTCGAGGGCTGGCGGCTTTTGGAGGAAGGGGAATCGGCGGCGGGGGCCGGCGGATGACGGCGCGTCGCCTGTTCCGGCTCTTCGTCTCGGCCCGGTTTACCGTCGGTCTGCTCTGCCTGCTGGCCCTGCTGCTGCTGCTGAACGTCGCCCTGCCGCAGGCGTCGGTTCTGGGCGACGAGCGCTATGCCGCGGTGCTCGAGCGCGGCGGTGCGGGCACCCGCTTCGTGCTCGAGACCCTCGGCTTCGGGCGCATGCCCACCAGCCCCCTCTTCTTGGCCGTTCTGGGCCTGTTCTTCCTCAACCTGGCCTCGGTCCTGCTGGTCAGGCTGAAGCCGACCTGGCACCGCGTCGGCCTGCGGCCGCGCTCGGAGAAGGGCCTGCGGGCCTGGGCGCGGATGGAGGAGACGCACTCAGGGCCGCTGCCCGAGGACTGGAGTGCCGGCCGGGTCGTGCACGTGCTCCGGGGACACGGCTACCAGGTCCGGCGGCCCGGCAGGCAGACCTTCTGGGCCGTTAAGCACCGCACCGCGCCGCTCGGCTTTCTGCTCTTCCATCTGAGCTTCTTCCTGCTCAGCGCCGGCGGGGCGGCGATCTATTACACCCGGTTCGTCGGCACCGCGATCGTCAGCGAGGGCCAGCGATTCTCGGGCGACTTCGGCGCCGTGGTCCGGAATGCACCGCTGCTCGGCCCGCCGGATCTGCGGTTCACCGTCGAGCGCGTCGAGGTACTGATGGAGCGTAGCGAGCCGGTCCACCTGGGCGCTCGCCTGCGCTTCGAGCGTGCCGGTGCGCCGCTGGTGCGGGAGGCGGAGGTCAACCGGCCGGCGAGCTGGGGGTCGGTGAGCCTGCTGGTGGAGAATGCCGGCCTGGCGCCGGTCCTCTGGCTCCAGGACGTCCGCGGCTTCACTCTGGACCGGGTGGTGGTGCCGGTCCGCTCCGCCGCCGCGGCCCTGACCGAAGCGCCCCTGGCCGACGGCGACTGGACTGCGACGGTCTATCCGCTGCCGCTGGGAGCGCCGTTCCCGCACCGCGACGGGCTGCCGCGGACGGGGCTCCGCATCGACTTGCGCCGCGGCGAGGAGGGGGCGTTCAGCGGCACCCTGCGGCCCGGCGAGGCCGCCGACTTCGCCGCTGGCCGGCTGGTGATGGAGGAGATGCGCTACTGGGTCGGGATCCGCGCCATCCGGGAGCGCGGCGGCGGGCTGTTGATCGCCGGCTTCGTGCTCTGCCTGATCGGCCTCGTCTGGCGTTTGCTATGGTACCGCCGGGAAATCGTACTGACCTGGGATTCGGAGAATGTCTTTCGCCTGGTGGGCCGCAGCGAGTACTTCTCCGGACCGTTCGAAGAAGAGCTCGCCACACTGGCTCGCATGCTGACGCAGCCCGGGGCCGGAGCAGTCGCGGCAGCCGCCGGCCGGCACGGGCAGGGGTGACAGGATGACCGGCGCCTTCGCCACGCTCTTCTGGTCGCTGCTGGTGTTCTATGCGCTGGCCGTGGCCCTGCAGATCTTCGCCCAGGTCTTCGGTCGGAGGCGGTGGGTGGAGCTGGCGCCGTACGGCATCGCCGCCGGGCTCTTCGTGCACACGGTGCTGGTCGCCTGGCGGTGGGCGGCGACCGGCCACGTTCCGACGATCGGCAACTTCGAGAATGCCCTGGTCGGCGGTTGGTTCATCGTCCTGATGACCCTCTGGGCCGGCTGGCGGCAGCGCTTTCCGCTGCTCGCGGCCGGGGCGCTGCCGTTCGCGCTCGTCATCATGGGGGGCGGCGCCCTGTCCGACACTGCGGCGCGCCCGATGGTCGCCGCTCTGCAGTCGTTCTGGCTCTACATCCACATCTTCTTCGCCTGGCTCGCCCACGGTGCCTACACCGTCGCCTGCGGCGCCGCCATCGTCTACCTCGTCAAGTCGGGCCGCGGGCGGGAGACGCCGCCGCCGGCGCTGGCGCGGCTCGACGATCTGATGTTCCGTTCCACCGTCTTCGGCTTCATCACCGATGCAGTGATGCTCGCCTCGGGCTCGATCTGGGCCAAGAACCTCTGGGGCTCTTACTGGTCGTGGGATCCGGTGGAGACATGGTCGCTGCTTTCGTGGTTGATCTACGGTGTCGCCCTCCACCTGCGGATCACCCTCGGTTGGCGCGGCCGGCGGCTGGCCTGGATCCTGGTCGTCGCGATCATCGGCGTGCTGGTCTCGTTCTGGGGCGTCAACCTGGTGATGGAAGGCAGCCTGCACGTCTTCAACGTGGGCTAGTGTCGGAAGCCGGCAACGGGCGGGCGGCTCTGCCCCGCAGCCCGGGGCTTCCAGGGCGGGCGGCTACGGGACCCCGGGTCGGTCGCCGGCCGCCTCGCCCGATGCTGCCGGTGGAGGGCTCGGCCGCCGGCTCGTGATGAGTCATGTGGACTGAGTCTCTCTACGCCGTCCGGTCGCTGATGACCGACCCGGGGCCGCGCCTCGGCTCGTGGCGACTGTCGATCGTGCTGATGGCGCTGGCGGCCCTCTACTACGGCTTTCTGGCCATCTGGGCGACCTCGTCGCCGCCGCATGTGGTCGGCAACATCGCCTCGCTGGCGCCGTTCTGGCTGCTCTACGGCCTGCTGTTGGTGAACACCGGCACCTGCCTCTGGCGGCGGCTGCCGGTGCTGCGCCGGCAGATCGGCCGGCAGCCGATGCTCGTCGAGCGCCAGCCGGACTGGGAGCTGCCGAAGGCGCCGGTAGCAGGAGAGCAGCAGGCGGTGGAGACCTTGCGGCGGCTCGGCTACCGGTGTCTCCGGACGGGAGAAGGCGTCGTGGGTGGCGTCCGTCGCCGCTGGGCGGCTCTCGGCACCTTCCTTTTTCACGGCGCCTTCTTCCTCATCGCCATCGGCTTCCTGACGACCCTGGCGAGTCGCCAGGAGGCCCGGGCCTGGCTGGCCGCGGGCGAGGAGTACGCCGCCCGACCCGACCAGTTCCTGTCGGTCTCGCCGCCCAAGCCCCTCGCCGCCGGCGTGCCGCGGCTGAGCTTCCGGGTCGAGGAGATCCGGCCGGAGTTCTGGCGCGACCGGCTCCTGTTCACCACTCTCGAAGCCGAGCTCGCTTTCGCCGGTGGCCGCCGCCGGGTGACCCGGATCAATCGACCCCTGTGGCTGGGGTGGGCGACGTTTCTGCGCCTCTCGGGGTTCGGCTACGCGCCCCGCTACGAGCTGAGGGATCGGGACGGTACGGTGCTGGACAGCGCGTTCGTCAAGCTCAACGTCTTTCCGCCGGGCCAGAGCGACGACTTCTCGCCGCCGGACTACCCGCATCGGATCCTCGTCCGGGTCTATCCGGACTTCGCCATCGACGGCGGCGAGCCGACGACGCGCTCGCTGAACCTGGTGCGGCCGGCAGTGGGGGTGCGCGTCTTCCGCGGCCGCCTGGACAGGGGCGGGGCGGTGCTCCAGGCGGGTGACCGGATGCGGTTCGAAGGCCTGTCGCTGGCGTTTCCGGAGATCCGCTACTGGGGCGAGTTCGCGATCGTCCGGGACCCCGGCGCGCCAGTGCTTTTTGCCGGCTATCTGCTCGCTCTCGTCGGCCTGATGCTGAAGCTGCCGGGCCCCAGGGCCGAGGCCGAATGGCGCGCGACCGCGACGGGAGGTCTCCTGCGCGGCTGGGGCTCGTCGCCTCCCCGGCGACTGCCGGGGGCTCCGGAACTGGCATCCGAGGAGAGAGCTTGACGGACCTGTCGGGGCCCCTGGCGTCAGTGCTCCTCTGGCTGGGCACCGTTGCTGCCACGGTGGGTCTTGCTGCCGGGCGGTGGGGCCGGCCGGTCCTGCGCCGGGCGGCGGACCTGCTGGGCTTCTGCGGATGCCTGCTGGCGCTCGGCTGCTGGATCGCGCGCTGGCTGGCGGCCGGCCACCTGCCGCTGTTCGGCACTTTCGAGAGCGCCCTGTCGCTGGTCGTTGCCGTCTACCTCGCGGCCGCGGTGGCCCGTTCGAGGGCGGGCGGCCAGGAGCTCGTCTGGGTGCCGGCGTCGGCGCTCTGCGCTCTGCTGCTGGCGCACGGCCTCGGCTACAGCCGCGAGATCTTCGCCCTGACGATCTCGGAGCGCTCCTGGGTGGTCGACCTGCATGCGATCTTCGCCTGGGCCGCCTTCGGCGTCCTGGCCCTGAACGCCGGCCTCGCGCTGCTGCGGCTGCGCCGGGATCCATCTCTTCCGGATCGCTGGCTGTCGTTCTCGCTCAGCCTCGGCTTCGTGCTGCACACCGCGATGCTCGCCTCGGGGTCCTTCTACAAGTTCCTGCTCTTCGGCCGCGCCTGGAGCTTCGACCCGATCGAGACCCTGGGCTTCGCCGCCTGGGTTGCCTACGGCACGCTGCTGCACATGCACCTGTTCGCCGCCTGGGAGGGGCGGCGGCTCGCGGCCTGGTGCCTGGGGCTGTTCGTGCTGCTGGTGGTCTCCTATCGGGGCATCGTCTACTTTCCCGCTTGGAGCAGCTATCACATCCTGGATATGGACCTGCGCATCCACGTCATGGGCCAGCAACCGGGAGACACACCGTGATCGAAGCGCTGCTGGTGATGATGAACAGCTACTTACACGACCTGTCGGTGGCTTTCCTCTGGGCGTCGAGCCTCATGGCCCATCTAGTCCTGCGGCACTGGCGCGGCGAGCCGCCCCAGCGGCTGGTGGAGATCCTCCAACGGGTCGCGTGGGGTAGCCTGATCTGGGTGCTCGTGGGCGGCGCCATCCGCGCCTGGTTCTTCCGCGAGTACGAGTGGCTGCCGCGCGCCGGCAGCGCCCAGATTCCCGCTCTGGCGGTGAAACACGTGCTGCTGTTCGCCCTCACCGTCTGGGGGCTGGCCGGGGTCGTCCGGTTGCGCCGCGCCGGTTTCCGAGGAAGGCCGGACTGACGCTCGCCGTTGGCCCGAGGGTGGTAAGGTCTCGCCACCGACTCCGGCGGAGACCCCACTATTGAGCCGATCCGAGCTGCTTCTCATCACCCCGCCCTATCACTGCGGTGTCGTCGAGGTGGCTGGTCGCTGGCTGCCGCTGAACCTGCTCTACGTGGCTTCGGCGGCCCGCAAGGCGGGAGTCGAGCCGGCGCTCTACGACGCCATGAGCCTGTTCACCGGCTGGGACGAGATCC
>CAYGCW010000021.1:0-8304 GCA_964348465.1 uncultured Acidimicrobiia bacterium
GACCCGGGTACCAGCTGTTGACCCAGAAGTCGAAGTCGCCCTGCGCCATCGACAGATAGGCCAGCGACGGTCCGAGCTCCAACTCGGATGGGTCCGTCACCTCGTAGCCGAGCTCCTCCAGCAGGGCCCGGTACACGGCCGCCTGGAAATAGCCCGTGGACCAGTCGGCCCTGGCCATCGTGATCGTCTTGCCGGCGCCCGGCATGTCGTCGCCGCCCGTGGGGGCTGCGGTGGTGGCGGGCGTGTCCGCCGCCGTCGTGGCGGGGGCGTCGGTAGCCGCAGGGCCGTCACCCTCACCGCTGTCTCCGCAGGCCGCCGCCACAAGCATCAACGCCGCCAGGAGGCCCAGCAGCTTGAGTGTCTTGCTCCTCATTCCCTCTCCTCTGTCTCAGGGCTCGCGGCTCACCCCGGCTCGACGCCCAAGCGCGCCGCGAACCGATCAAAGACCATAACGGGAGACCCGCTTTAATGCACTCAGGGTGCGACGGCGACCAGTTCGTCGGCTTCGCTCGGCGTCCCGGCATCGGCGGCGACGAAGTCCTCGTACACCTTGGCCCGCCGGAACAAGTTGATCGTCCGGGCCACCGCAGCCGCGATGAAGAAGCCTCCCTGCAGAGCGAAGAAGGCACCGATCCCGCTGACGTAGTTCGGGTCGGCCGAGCGCACGTGGACGGCGATCCACGCCGCGCTGATCGCAGCGATCCCCGCTCCCACCCCGGCCGTGATTGCGCTCCATCTCCACTGCTTCTGCTCCCCGCGCCCGAAGATGCCGGCGGCCGGAAGGGTTACCGCCCCTCCGAGGAGCCCCAGCACCAGCGTGATGACACCGAGCCGAGGGGTCTCGAAGCCATCGGCGACGATCGCGCCCTCACGCCTCGCCTCGGCCAGGGTGGCCGAGATCTCGGCGGCGATGGGGCCGGCGTCTGCGGGATTGGCCTCTGCTTCGGCCCTGAGCTGGTCGAGCCGGGCCTGCAGCTCGGGGCTGATGACGACGTCGGTCCGTCCATCGAGGCTCCAGCCTGCGAACGCGCCTGCGATGAGGAACAGGATCGCAATGCCGACCCCGATCAGCTTGCCCCAGGCGATGTCGAGGCTGAGGGGGCGCAGGGGTGCATGAGGTGCGAAGCCGATCCACCACACCGCACCGGCGGCGGCGACGAGCGACCCGACGACCGCCACCCAGACGCCGATACCGGTGCCCGGGTCGACGCTGGTCGCGGCAAGCTCCGGAGGTGACGCCAGGAGATGAGCGGCGCTCAGCAGCAACATCGCGATCGCGGCGATCACCGCACCGTCCACCGCGAGCCACCGCGGGCCTTCGCCCGGCCGGAGATAGGCCGTCACCGCGGCGGCCGCCACGAACAGTCCCAACAACAGCACGAGGATCCCGAACCATGATCCGCCCGAGGCGTCGAGGCCGTTGAAGGACGAGCCGAGGAGGTTGCCGTCCACCCGGCGGCCGAACCCGCTCATCTTGCCTGCGTCGATCGTCCACGGCAGGAACACCGAGACGACCGCGACCACCGCGCCCGCCAGCGTGAGGAGCATCGGCAGCCGCTCGGCGGGCTGCACCGAGGTGAACTGCTCGGTCGGCTTGAAGCTGACGACTGCGCTGGCCTCGTCCTCCTCTGGAATGAGGGCTTCGGGGTCCCGCCGGTGCACCCACGCCTGATGGATGCGGCGGAACAGGTTGCCGGTATCGCTGTCCTCGCGCTGTGACATCCGGTCGAGCACGACCGCGACGAGGAAGAACGCGAGCCCGCCGGACGCCGCCAGCGCCACGTCCTGGTTGGACAGGGCCCGGAACAGGAGCCTTCCCAGGCCGCCGGCTCCCATGATCGCGGCGATGCCCAGCATCGAGATCGCCAGCAGCAGGGTCTGGTTGATTCCGGTCATGATCGCCGGACGGGCCAGCGGAAGCTGCACATCGGTGAGGACCCGCAGCTCCGACGAGCCGTATGCCCGGGCAGCCTCGACCACGTCGTCCGGCACCTGACGGATGCCGAGGTTCGTGAGCCGGATCAGCGGCGGCAGCGCGAACACCATCGTGACCATCGTCGCCGACACCTCGCCGATCCCGAAGAAGAAGATGAAAGGCAGCATGTACACGAACGAGTGGACCACCTGCATGGCGTCCAGCACCGGTCTGACGACCTGCCAGATGCTGTCCACCCGTCCGCAGGCGATCCCGATCGGTATGCCGATGATCACGCACAACAAGACCGCGACGCCGATGAAGCCGATCGTGCGCGCCGTCTCCAGCCAGTAGGCGTTCCCAAGCAGGCCGCAGAGGATCAACGATCCGGTCACGAAGGCGCCGACCTTGACGTTGCGCACCAGCGAAGCGATGATGAACATCCCGACCACGAACCAGACCCACGAGATCTCGGCGAGGAAGTTCTCCACCAGGCTGCCGATCAGGGTCTCGAACGGCCAAGCGAAGGCGTCGAGCAGGGGCTGCAACTGGGTGTCGATCCAGTCGACGGCTTGATCCATCCAAGCGCCGAAGGGGACTTCGTACTCGTCGAGAACTGCGTTGTCGGTGAAGCCCGGGCCGTCCGCTCCCTGCGCAAGTACGTTCACATGAACACCTCTCGCTCGAATCCGTCGATGAGCCGCTCCACACGGCCCATCTCCTCCATGATGTGGCGGGGATCGAGGTTGCCGACCAGCTTGCCGTCCTCGTCGACCACCGCGATCGGCAGGCCCCCCGGAAGACCTCGGCGCAACGGGCGGTGAGCGCCTCACTCAACGACGCCGAACTGGTGAGCCCGAGCGGCTCTCGCATGATCTCGTCGACTTGGATGACCCGGCCCTGGTCGACGTCCTGGACGAACTCGGCTACGTACCCGGTGGCGGGCTTGGTGAGGATCTCCTCCGGGGTCCCGATCTGGACGACCAGCCCGTCCTTCATGATGCAGACCCGGTCGCCGATCCGCAACGCCTCGTTGAGGTCGTGGGTGATGAAGAGGATCGTCTTGTGGAGCTGGGCCTGGATCTCCATCAACTCGTCTTGCATCTGGCGCCTGATCAGCGGGTCGAGGGCCGAGAACGGCTCGTCCATGAGCAGGATGTCCGGGTCCGACGCCAGCGCCCGAGCCAGGCCCACCCGCTGCTGCATGCCACCCGACAGCTCCTGGGTCGCGTTGTAGGCATACGGCTCGAGACCGACCAGGGCGAGGGCCTTGAGCGAGGCGGCGTCGCGCTGCTCTTTGTCGACCTTCTGGACCTTCAGCCCGTAGCCGACGTTGTCGATCACGTTGCGGTGCGGGAAGAGCGCGAAGTGCTGAAACACCATGCCCATCTTCTCACGGCGGAACGCCTGCAGGTCCGGTCCCTTGAGCTTCTGAACGTCGGTGCCGTCGACCATCACCTCGCCGACGGTGATGTCATGCAGCTTGTTGACGGCCCGGATCGCTGTCGACTTCCCGGAGCCCGACAGGCCCATGACCACGAACAGCTCGCCCTTGTTCACCGCGAAGTTGACGTCGTTGAGCCCGACCACGTGGCCGGAACGGCGCAGCACCTCGTCCTTGCTCAGGCCCGCTTTGACCAGATCGAGGGCGCGTCCCCGGGGCTGCGGACCGAAGATCTTGTAGACGCCGTCGAACCGGACGATGACCTCAGGTGCGACCGTCATCCGCCTCCTTGCCGCGAGCCCCGGATCGTCCCGAGATCCAGGCCGGGCGGCTGATGCCCGCGACCGCCCGGTTCAGTGGTTGCCGACGAGCGTAACAGCACGGACCCGGCGCTGCCCAAGAGCCTCCACGGCGCAGCGATAAGCTGCCCCGATGTCTGCGCCCCCGGCCGGTCGCCGGTGACCCGCCCCATCTCCGCCACCCTGGTGCTGGGCCTCGGCACGGTGATATCGCACGGATTCGGCCTGTCGCTGATCCCGGCGATGCTGCCCCGGATCTCGGAGGACTTCGGGGTCGGGTACGGCGTGCTGGGGTCGGTCACCGCAGTCGGCCTCGTCGCCTATGCCGGCGGCGCGCTGGCGACCGGCCGGATCGTCGACGCAGTGCCGAGCCGCGCGCTGCTCGTCGGATCGTACGCCGTGACCGGCACCGGGCTGCTCGGCGCCGGGGCGGCCGGCTCGCCGTCGATGCTGGCGGCGTCGGCGGTGGTGCTCGGGATCGCCGCCCCGATCTCATGGGCGGTCACGCTGCACGTGGCCGGCGCCACGATCGAACCCGGTCGCCGTGCCGGGGTGATGGCAGCCGCCGCCAGCGGCGCCGCAGTGGGAGTGCTCGTCAACGGCGTACTGGTGCAGACGTCGGAGACGCTGCACACGTGGAGGGTCTCGTTCGTGATCGCAACCGCCCTGGCAATCCTCCCTATCGTCGGCGCCCTGATCGTGTTCCGGGAGCCGGTGACTCGTCCCCGGCCGGCAGGCGCCGCCGTGGTCAGGGCCGGCTACCGCAGGGTCCTCGAGGCGCGCCCGGGACGCGTGGTGGTCGCCGCCGGCCTCGTGGCAGGTGCCGCCGGGTTCCCGTTCGCGGTCTTCCTCACCGCCACCGCCATCGACGAGCTCGGGGTGAGCGCGTTCCGCGCCGGGCTGCTCTGGTGGATCATCGGCGCGGTCGGCACGCTCGCAGGCCCGATATTCGGCCGCTACGGCGACCGGACCTCGCCGCTGGCCGCCCTGACGGCGGGAGCCGTCGCCTACGCAGGCGGGCTCGTGGTCCTGGCGGCATCGTGGACGTACGCCGGCCTGGCACTGGCCGCCGCCGGGTACGCCCTGATGAACTACCCGGTGTGGGGCCTGGTCGGCGCGGTCGCCAATCGCCATTTCGATGCCGAGGTATCGGTTCGCGCCATCGCCCTCGGGCTGATGGCGGCATCGTCCGCCGGGGCGGCCGCCAGCGCGGGTGCCGGAGCCTGGATCGACGCCACCGGAAGCTTCCGCGTGCCCGGGATCGGCATCGCAGCAGTGGCGGCAGCGCTCAGCACGTGGTACCTGGTGCTACTCGCCAAGCGGGAGGCGGTGGAGCCGGCGCTGGGGAGCGGGCAACACGCCGCGCCGGTCGCCTACGATCCCTGAAAGCAGCACAGAAAGGGCGCGCCATGCACATCCTCGTCGCCACGGACGGCACCCTCGATCCGGAGCGCGCCGCGACCGCAGTGGCGCGCTGGTACGAGGAGGGCGACGAGGTCTCGGTGTTCACGGCGATCAACGTGCCGTCCGACTTCCTCGAGCACATCGACGACCCCGGTGTCAAACAGGCGGTCCAGGTGGCGTTGGAAGCCGGCCAGGGCATCGGGGACCGCGCCGCCGAGGCGCTCGCCCCGCCGCACGACGGCCACGTCAGCCCCCCGGTGGACTCGCCGGTGGTGCGCGGTCTCACGGCCGAGGCCCGCCGGCGCACCCAGCCGGTCGTGGCCGCCCTGAAGGAGCGCGGCATCGCCGCCGATCACACGTGGACCACCACCGACAACCGGACTGCGAAGTCGATCGTCACGGCGATTCACCGCCACGACTCCGGCCTGGTCGTCATCGGCAGCCACGGTCACGGCCGCTTCGAGGGCCTGCTGGGCTCCACCGGCACCAAGCTGGTGCGCTCGCCCGCCTCGGGCCTCGTGATCCGCGACCGCGGCGCCGACGAGGGGCCCGCCGTAGGCCGGGGATGGACGTCGAGGTGGAGTTCGCGCCCGGAGTAGGGATGGGCTTGGGCGACGTCCTCGTTCAAGGTGACTCCCAGCCCCGGTGAGGTCGGCGGGACCAGGTAGCCGTCCTCCCAGCGGAGCGGCGCCTCCAGCAACTCGGCCTGGAAGCCGTCCCAACGGCCGATGCCCTCCTGCATGAGGAAGTTCGGACTGCAGGTGTCGAGCTGCACGCACGCCGCTGCCTCGATCGGGCCTGCGTACATGTGGGGGGCGACGTGCGCGTAGTGGGCCTCCGCCATGGACGCCACTTTCTTCGCCTCCAAGATGCCGCCGACCCGGCCGAGGTTGAGCTGGATGATCTGGGCCGCCCGGCGGGTCAGCACCTCCCGGAACTCGTACTTGGTGGCGAGCCGCTCCCCGGTGGCGATCGGGATCGACGTGCCGCGGGCGACGGCCGCCATGGCCTCGACGTTCTCGGGGGGCACCGGCTCCTCGAACCACAGCGGGTCGTAGGGCTCGATGCGGCGCGCCACCCGCAGGGCCCCCGAGGGGCTGAACTGGCCGTGGGTGCCGAACAGCAAGTCGCAGCGGTTCCCCACCGCCTCCCTGATGAGGGCGACGAACCGCTCTGCCCGGTCGAGCGCCTCGAGCGACGGCTGGCTGGGGTCGTACGCCGTGTAGGCGTCGACCGGGTCGAATTTGATCGCGGTGAAGCCGAGGGCGGCGTAGGCAGCGGCCCGCTCGGCGGCCAGCTCCGGGTCGAGGTACACGTCGGTCGCGTCGCCGTCCTCCGGGTAGAGGTAGGTGTAGGTGCGCAGCCGGTCGTGGACGCGGCCTCCGAGCAGCTCGTACACCGGCCGGCCGATCTCCTTGCCGGCGATGTCCCAGCACGCCATCTCGAGCCCGCTGAGCACCGCCATCACCGATAGGTCGCTACGCAGGGTGTAGCCCATCGCGTAGACGTCTCTCCACAAGCGCTCGACGGCGAACGGGTCTCGGCCGAGGAGGTGTCGCTCGAACACGTCGGCGATCATCGCCTCGACGACCGGAGGCCGGAAAGGCACCGAGTACACCTCTCCGATCCCGGTCACGCCGTGATCGGTGGTGAGCTTGACGAACACGAAGTAGCGGCCCCCGTACGACGGCGGAGGGTTGGCGACCACGAAGGTCTCCAGGTCCGTGACCCTCACGAAGCCACCCCCTCGAAGACGACCAGGCTACGGAGGGAGTCCGCGGCGCGGGCCGACGCAACCGCCTCGTTGATGGCCTCCAAGGGGTACCGGCCCGAGATCAGCTCGTCGAGCCGGAGCTCGCCCGCCTGGTACCGAGCAGCGAGCATCGGGATGTCACGCCGGGCGACCATCGATCCCATGCGGGAGCCGAGGATGCGGCGGCTGCCCGCCGCGAACTCGCTCATCTCGACGCGGGCGTGCTCCCCGGCCCTGCTCATCCCGACCACGACCAGCGTGCCGCCGGGCCGCACCAGGGCCAGACCTTCCTCCACTGCGGCGGGTCTTCCGACGGCTACGAACACGAAATCGGCGCCGCGCCCTTCGGTGAGAGAACGGATCTCCCTGCCGAGGGCGGGGTGGTCGGCGCGCCGGCCGTGAGTGGCTCCGAGCCTCGTGGCGAAGTCGAGCTTGGGCTCGGAGACGTCGACGGCCACGATCGGGTGACCACCGGCCGCCCGGGCGCCCTGCACGCAGTTGATGCCGACGCCCCCGGTGCCGACCACCACCACCGACGCGCCGGCGGGCACCCCGGCGGTGTTCACCACGGCCCCGTAGCCGGTGACCACTCCGCAGGCGAGCAGACACGCGCGGTCGAGCGGTATCCCGTCGGGAACCGGTACCACCTGCGACTCGTGGACCACCACCTCCTCGGCAAAGCCGCCCACCCTCATCCCCTGGACCACTGGGTCGCCCGCGGCGTCATGGAGGCGGGTCTCGCTGTCGAGCGCCACTTCCGCCGAGCAGAGGTGGGCCTGCCCGCCGGCGCAGTAGAAGCAGGAGCCGCAGTAGCGCAAGATCGACACGACCACCCGGTCGCCCGGAACGACCGACGTCACCTCGGGGCCCACCGCATCGACGACACCGGCAGTCTCGTGGCCGAGGACCGCCGGCAAGCGCCCGCCCCAGGCCCCGTCGCCGGCGTGCAGGTCGGACCCGCACACCGCAACCGCCCCGATCCGCACCCGGACCTCTTGGCGCTGCGGCGCGCCGAGGGTGAGGTCTTCCACGACGAGGGCCGTACCGAACTCTCTGGTCACGGCCGCTCTCACTCGCCGGACGCTAGTCCGGGGGTTACATTCCCGCCCAGCAAGACGAGGAGCAGTCGCATGCGGGTTGGATTCATCGGCCTCGGCAACGTCGGCGGCAAGCTGGCCGCCAGCCTGCTCCGCAACGGCTTCGACATGACCGTGCTCGATCTGAGCGCCGAGGCCATGGCCCCGCTGGTCGCCGCCGGAGCCACGGCCGGCACCAGTCCCCGGTCGCTGGCCGAGGCGTGTGACGTGGTCATCACCTGCCTCCCGAGCCCCGAAGCCTCGGCGTCGGTTCTGGAGGCCGACGACGGCGTGCTGGCCGGCCTCGGCACCGGGAAGATCTGGGCGGAGATGTCGACCACCGACGAAGACGAGGTGCGACGCCTCGGCGCCCTCGTGGCCGGCCAGGGTGCGGCGGCCGTCGACTGCCCGGT
>CAYGCW010000021.1:8376-13671 GCA_964348465.1 uncultured Acidimicrobiia bacterium
CCCCTGCTCACGGCGATGGGCCGCCAGGTGCTCCACACGGGACCCCTGGGGTCGGCGTCGATCCTCAAGGTGCTCACCAACTACCTGGCAAGCGCCAACCTTGCGTCGCTGGCCGAGGCCTGGGTGGTAGCCAAGCAGGCCGGTATGGATCTCAACACGACGTATGAGGCGATCCGGATCTCGTCCGGCAATTCCTTCGTCCACGAGACCGAGAGCCAGGTGATCCTCAACGGGAGCCGCAACAGCAACTTCACGATGGATCTGGTGGTGAAGGACATGTCGCTGTTCCAGCGGGTCGCCGACCGGGCCGGGGTGGAACTGGAGCTGTCGCCGCTGCTGTTGGACATCTTCCGCGACGGCGCAGCCCGCTACGGCACCCGCGAGTGGTCGTCGAACATCATCCGCCGCCTCGAGGACGCCTGCGGCGTCGAGGTGCGGGCACCGGGGTTTCCCGAAGAGCTGGTCGACGACGAGCCCGAGCAGGCGGGCTACGAGGTGGTCGTCGACCGCTGATCGCTGCGGCGGCCCGACGCCCTCTCGGGGGCGCTGCCGTAGACGACGGCGGCGATGACGACGATGCCGCCGAGGATGGTCATCGCCGGAGGCGCCTCGCTCAGGAAGAGCCAGGCCCAGGCCGTGGCAGCGACGGTTTCGACCGGGGTGAAGAGGCTGACCTGAGCCACCGGCAGATGCCGGGTCGAGGTGGCCACGGCGATGCGCCCGGCCGGGCCAGTGAGGGTTCCGAGCACGGCCAGTATCACGATCGCTCTGGCGCCGGCGCCGGCCGGCCCTCCCACCAGCGTGGCGACGATCGCCATCGACAGGCCACCCAACCCGATGGCGACGGCGCGGTTGATGGCCGGGTAGCGGCGCCACAGGGTCAGGTTCAGCGAGAAGGCGAAGATGGCGCCGACTGCGAGAAGGTCACCCTGCAGCCGGCCCAAACCGAGCGAGCCGGAGACGACGAGGAGGATCCCGCCGATCGACGCGCCGATCGCCAGCCAGGTGCGTGGCGAGGTTCGCTCGCCGATGAGCACGCGCGCCATGAGCGCCGCCAGGACCGGCGATGCCGCCACGATCACGACGGTGTTCGACACCGTCGTGTTCGCGAGCGCCAGGATGAAGAAGGTGGTGCTGCCCGCCTGCAACAGGCCCGAGGCCAGCACCGGGAGCCCGTCGCTGCGGGCCACTGCGAGGAAGGACCGGCCGGTGCGCAGCGGAACGAGCACGACGAGGGCGGCCGTGGTGAACACGCCGTACCAGAAGGCGTTGTCCCAGGCGCCGGCTTCGGTGAGCCGGAAGCCGAGAGAGTCGAGGCTGACCAGCAGCATCCCCCCACCCGCCAGCAGTACCCCGACCTGGTGCGAAGTCCGCATCGGCGGAGTATGGCCGCGTCATTGCTCCTGCGCCCGTGCGTATCCTCCTCGTGCGTTCGCCTTGATCGCGTCGTGGACGTAGCGGGCCAGGCCGGGCGCGTACCGCTCCCAGTAGTCGGTGAAGCGCTGGTCGGCGACATACAGCTCCGCAAGGCCGGCGTGCATCTGCGGTGAGCAGTCGTAGTAGCGCTCCGACACGTGACGGCGATGAGCTTCGGCGGTGGCGGTCGCCTCGGCCGACTCGGCACCACGCCCCGCCCGCAGCAGTGCCGCGAACCGCCGGGCGATCTCCTCCATCTCGGCGCCGGCGTCCTGCCAGTCGGCGTCGGTGTAGCGCGCCACCCGCCGCCGTGACTCGGCGTAGCCGCGCGGCCAGCGCGCTCGCGCCTCGGCTGCGTGCGGGTCTTTCACCCCAGCCGCTCGTGCAATGACCTCACGTGGTCGGGGCCGGTGCCGCAGCAGCCGCCGACCACGTCGACGCCGTGCTCGGCAACCCAGGCTGCGCCGGCCTCCGCATAGGCGTCCGGCGAGAGGGCCTCCTCGAAGACCCAGTTCGGACGCGTGAAGTACCCGGTCTCGGCGTATGCCATGGTCGGTCCGTCCCAATGCTTCGCCAGCAAGGTGAGGGCCGGCCCGGTGACCTCGACCTCGCTGTGCATCACGCCGGCGACTCCGCCGCCCAGGGCCAGCACGTCTGCCACGAGACCGCCGAAGTCCTCGGTGGGTGCCCCCAGGTAGCCGCCCGGCTCCTGGAACCCGATCAACCGACCGTCCGCGGCCCGGGAGGCGCTGAACCCCACCCACAGCGGGAGGCCGGCCCGGGCCGCCCCCCTCACCAGCGGAGCCGCCCCGGCCGCATCGAGCATCATCTCCGCGATGAGCAGGTCGGCCCCGGCCTCCGCCAGGATCTCGGCTTGACGCCGGTAGTCGTCCTCCGTGCCGCGCCGCGGCGCCGGCGACTCGATCTCGGGGAGGGGCAGCATCGGTGACAGCGACCCGGCGACCCACACCGGGCGGGTGGCGGCCGCCTCCCTGGCCGCCATGGCGATCTCGACCGCGCTCCGGTTGGCCGCCTCGAAGTCGTCGCCGCGGCCGGCGGCGTCCAGAACCAACCAGGACGTGGCGAACGTGTTGGCGATGATGATCTCGGCGCCGGCGCGGACGTAGTCCTCGTGCACCTCCCGCACCAGATCCGGATCCTCGAGGTGGGCCAGTCCACACCACGCGGCGTCATCCATGCGGTGGCCGCGCCGCTGGATCTCGGTGCCGGTGCCGCCGTCCATGATCACGGGTGTCCCCTGCTGCAAGCGCTCGTCGATGTCCATCAAGCTCGCCTCCGATGGCGTGGGTGGGAAGGGCGGCCAGACTACCGGGCGGCAACGTGCCAGACTCCCGCCCGTGAGTCTCACCGGATCGTGTCTGTGCGGGGCCATCACCTACGAGGTCGCGGGGCCCTTGCGCGACGTCGTCAACTGCCACTGCGTACGATGCCGGCGCCACACCGGGCATTTCATGGCGGCCACCCGGGCTGCGACCGCCGATCTCATGGTTGCGGGCGACGCGCTGCGATGGCACGACGCCACCGAGACCGTCCAGTACGGGTTCTGTGGCTCATGCGGCTCGACGTTGTTCTGGCGGGCGGCCGACGAACCCGCTGCCGTGTCGATCGCGGCCGGCACGCTCGACCCGCCCACCGGCCTCACGACGACCGCAGCGCTGTTCACCGCGGATGCGAGCGACTACCACCGGCTCGACGAAACCGTCGTCGGCTACCCGGGAGACCGCTGATGCCCGACTACCCCCAGATCCCCATCGCCTTCGGCGCCCGGGTGCTGCCATCCCCCTACTTCGAGGCGACGCTCGACCAGGGCGTGGGAGGGTTAACGGTCTACAACCACATGCTGATGCCGATGTTCTTCTCCGGCCTGGAAGACGAGTACGCAGGACTGCTGGAGGGGGTGGCGGTCTGGGACGTGGCCGGCGAGCGGCAGGTGGAGATCACGGGTCCCGACGCCGCCGCGTTCACCCAGTACTTGGTCACCAGGGACGTCACCAGGGTCAAGCCGGGAAGGGCCCGGTACACCCTCGTCTGCCAAGACGACGGCGGCATCCTCAACGACCCGGTGCTGCTGCGCCTCGCCGCGGACCACTTCTGGCTGTCGCTGGCGGACTCGGACATCCTGCTGTGGGCAAAGGGTGTCGCCCACGGCTCCGGCTTCGACGTCGCGCTCGGCGAGCCGGACGTGTCCCCGCTGCAGGTGCAGGGGCCCCGCTCGGCCGACTTGATGCGCCCTCTGTTCGGCGCCGTCGTGGACGAGCTGCGGTTCTACCAGTTCGTCGAGACCGACCTGGAGGGGGTGCCGGTGGTCGTGTCCCGCACCGGGTGGAGCGGCGAGTTCGGCTACGAGATCTTCTTGCGGGACGGCAGCAAGGGCCGCTGGCTGTGGGAGCGGCTGTTCGAGGCGGGTGAGCCATACGGCGTCATCCCCGGTGCTCCCAACCAGATCCGCCGCATCGAAGCCGGGTTGCTCTCGTACGGCACCGACATGGACGCGACCATGAACCCGTTGGAGCTGGGCCTCGAGAAGTTCGTCGACCTCGACGGACCCGACGACTTCATCGGCAAGGCGGCCCTTCAGGAGGTGGCGGGGCGCGGCCCGGCCCGGCTCCGTACCGGGCTGTGGGTGGGCGGCGACCCGATCCGTCAGGGACCCATCCGCTGGTGGCCGGTGACGGCGGGCGGCACGGAGATCGGCTTCGTGACCAGCGCCGTTTGGTCGCCGGGGCTGGAGCGGAACATCGCCTTCGCCGTCGTCGCCGCCGGGCACGCCGCGCCGGGCCGCGGTGCCGTCGTCCACACTCCTGACGGCGACCGGCCCGCCGAGACGACGGCCATCCCATTCGAGGCGCCCCGCTACCGGGGCTGAGGCGTCCTCCTCAGGATTCGGCCAACGTCACCATGGCGTCGGCGGCGAGTGCGCCGCCGTCGGTCACGATCAGCGGGTTGACCTCCACCTCCACCAGCCGCACCTCGGAGGTCGCCAGCGTCTGGAGCGCCATCGCCGCGTCTACAACTCCCGCGACGTCCCCTTCCGGGCCGGCGCGCCGCCGGCGCAGCGTGGCGGCCACCCGCAAGCTCCGGACCGCCGCCAGCACCTCGGCGGGCGTCGCCGGGACCAGCAGGTGCGCGTGGTCGTCGAACGCCTCGACCAGCGACCCCCCGGCGCCGATCGTGAGCATCCACCCGAGCCCGTCGACGGTGCGCACGCTGAGCAGCAGCTCGGCGATTCCGCCGATGATCGTCTCCTCCAGCAGGTAACGCTCTCCCACCGGCATGGCGGCAACGGTGTCGCGCAGGGCGGGCTCGTCTGTGATCCCCACCGCCACTGCGCCGGCGTCGGCCTTGTGGTCGATGCCCAGGACCTTCACCGTGACCGGGTACGCCACCGGCTCCTCGAGCGGCCGGGCGCTGATTCGACCGGCCGGGATTGCGACACCCGCGGATGCCAGCAGCTCCTTCGAGGCGGCTTCATCGAGGGTCCGGACGGCTGCCGGCACCGGGCGGCCCGCGGCGTGCAGGGTCGTCCCGGCAGGAGCAGCGGCCCCGCCGAGCGCGGCGATCGCCGCGATCGTCTCGGCGACTCCGAGCATCGGGATCAGCCCCAGCTCACGGATCCGGGCCAGAGCGGCCTCCGACATCGTCTCCGGGAGCGTGGCGACGACGAGACCCGGGGTCTCGACCGCAGCGGCGAACGCCTCGCAGGCGGTCCACCAGGCCGCCGGCGCCTCGGCGAGCGGGAAGTCGAGCACCAGCATGGCCACGTCGAACGGCCCCGTGACGACGGCCCGGAATGTCTCCTCGAGACGGGCCCGGTCGCCCCACGAGAAGGTGTGGTAGTCCATCGGGTTCGACACCGCC
>CAYGCW010000021.1:13681-17143 GCA_964348465.1 uncultured Acidimicrobiia bacterium
CTCGCCGGCGGCGGCGGCCACTGCGGCCGCCTGCTCGGGTGGGAAGTCGGGCAGGTCGACGCCGGCGGCATGAGCGAGGTCGGCGACGTGAGCCGCCTCGCCGCCCGACGCACTCAACGACACCACCCGCGCCGGGCCCCGCACCAACGGCGCCAGCTTCAGGGTCTCGAGGAAGCCAGGGATCGTGCGGGCCCTGGCGATGCCGTACCGACGGAACAGCGCGTCGTAGGCGTCGTCGTCGCCGGCCATGGCGCCCGTGTGCGAGGACGTGACCAGCGCGCCCCGCTGCGACGAGCCCATTCGCAGCGCCACCAGGGGCGTGCCCTGCCCGGCGGCGCGCAGCGCCACCCGGCCGAACGCCTGGCCGTCGGCCACCCACTCGAACTGCAATCCGATGGCGGTGATCCGCGGGTCGTCGAGCAGCGTCTCCATGATCACCGGCAGGTCGATGCCGGCCTGGTTGCCGGCGGTGACCACGATCCCGATGTCGACGCCCCGGCGGGCCATCGTCAGATTGATGCCGATGTTGCCCGATTGCGTGACGATCGCAACGCCCCGGTCCACTCTGGAGAGCCCGTGGACGTCGGGCCAGATTGCGGTGCCGTCGAGCGCGTTGACGTACCCGTACGTGTTGGGCCCGAGAAGCGGCATCGCGCCGGCCGCCGCCACCAACTCGGCTTGCAGCTCTCCGTCACCCGCCTCGGCGAAGCCCGATGCGTACACCACTGCGCCTCCGGCGCCTCGCCCGGCGAGATCGCGGACCACGCCGGCGGCGGCGTGCCGGGGCACCGCGACGAAAGCGACGTCGGGCGCGCCGGGAAGCTCGTCCACCGACCGCAGGCAGGGCCGGCCGCCGAGCTCATCCCGCGACGGATGAACGGCCCACACCGGGCCGCCGAAACCGAGCACGTCGAGCTGCTCCACGACCCGGGCCGCCGGCTCGCCGCCGACGACGGCGACCGACTCGGGCCTCAGGAAACGGTCGAGCACGTCATCCCCCGCGGGGCCGCAACATCGACCGGGAGATGATGTGACGCTGGATCTCGCTGGTGCCGTCCCAGATCCGGTCGACCCTGGTGTCCCGCCACATCCGCTCCAGCGGCAGGTCGGCCATCAGCCCCATCCCGCCGAAGATCTGGATGGCTTCGTCGGTGACGAACTGGCACATCTCCGTGGCGAACAGCTTGGCCATGGCGGCGTCGGCGTCGCTCATCGTGCCCCGGTCGTCTCTCCATGCCGCCCGTAGGGTGAGCAACTCGGCGGCTTCGTACCGGGTCTGCATGTCGGCCAGCTTGAACGACACGCCCTGGAATTTGCCGATCTTCCTGCCGAACTGCTCCCGCTGCGCGGCCCAGTCGGCGGCGAGGCCGATGGCGCGCCGGGCCCGGCCGAGGCAGATGGCCGCCACCTGGAGCCGGGTCGAACCCAGCCACTCCCCTGCCAGCTCCCAGCCGCCGTGGGGCTCTCCGAGGAGGTGGCCGGCCGGGACCCGGCACTCGTCGAACGTCAGGATGCAGTTGTGGTACCCGCGGTTGCTCACCGCCTGATACCCGGGGGAGACGGTCAGCCCCGGCGTGTCGAAGTCCACCAGGAACGACGAGATCAGCTTGCGGCCGTCCGCGTCTTCCCCGGTGGCGGCGAAGAGCACGACGTAGTCCGCCAGGTCGGCATGGGAGATGAAATGCTTCGTGCCGGTGATCACCCATTCGTCACCGTCGCGTCGTGCCGTGCACTTCATCCCGCGTACGTCCGACCCGGCGTCGGGCTCGGACATCGCCAGGCAATCGACCCGCTCCCCTCTTATCGTCGGCAACAGGTACTGCTCGACCTGGTCGCCGGTGCACGCTTGCAGGATGTTGGAAGGGCGGGCCACGATGTAGTGGAGGGCATAGGAAGTGACCCCTAGCTCGCGGTCGACCAGCGTCATCGTCAGCGAGTCGAGCCCGCCCCCGCCCAAATCGGCCGGCATGTTGGCGGCGTAGATACCGGCCGCCAGCGCCCTGCTGCGGATCTGCTCGACCAGGTCGGGAGGCACTTCGCCGACTCGCTCGACCTCCTCCTCGTACGGCATCAGCTCCTGCTCCGTGAAGCGCCGGGCGGTGTCGACGATCAGCCGCTGTTCGTGGGTCAAGGCGAAGTCCATCAAGCCTCCGGGATCTCGGTGCCGGCGTGGGCGCGGGATATGGCGTCGAGCGCAGCCCGGGGCTCAGGGAGGATGGGCGCCGACCTCCCGGCCACCGTATCGACGTGGACGAGCACCTGGGCAACGGTCGCCACCCGCCGCTCCCCCACGCTCATCACATGCGCGAACTCGAGCTTCCGGTCGCTCACCCCGGTCACGTAGGTGGCGAAATCGAGGCGCTCGTCGACGCTCGCTTCGGCCAGATAGCGGATGCGGGTCTCACCCGTGTAGAAGGAGTGGCCGGCGGAGCGATAGGCCTCGTCGATGCCGGCGTAGCGGAACAGTGCGTCGGATGCCCAGCCGGCGGCCAGCAGGTAGGCGCTCTCGGTCATGTGGCCGTTGTAGTCGACCCACTCCGGCTCGACCGGGCAGGAGTAGAGGCGCAGCGGCGCAGCCACCTGGTCGGCCGGCTGCCATGGCGCAGTCCCGGCGGCGTGGATCCGCGCCTCCCACCGTTCCAGCACCGCGCCGGCGCCGATGCCGTGGGCCCGCAGCGCCCGCAAGACGGAGACCAGATAGCCGTCTCTGAGCCGTTCCAACTCGGCGACGGTCCGCCCGGCGGCCTGGGCCTCGACGCCGTCGCTCATCGCCTCGACGAGAGCCGGCGTCAGCTCGGGCGCGGCCATGTGGGTCCACGGCTGCTCCAGGGCGGGTCCGAAATGTCGCAGCATATGCCGCATCCCGCCGGCGCCGCCGGCGAGGTGGAACGTGAGGTTGGTACCCATGCCCGCCCAGCGCAGCCCGGGGCCGTAGGTGATCGCGGCATCGAGCTCCTCCGTGCTCGCCACCCCGTCGGCGACGAGATGGAGGATCTCCCGCCACATCGCCTCCTGGAGCCGGTCCGCCAGGTAGCCCTCGATCTCGTTGCGCACCACCAGCGGGTACATGCCCAGGTCCTCGTAGAACCCGGCCGCGCCGGCCACGGTCTCCGGGGCGGTCCGGGCGCCGGCGACGACCTCCACCAGCGGCAGCAGGTACACGGGGTTGAACGGATGCCCCACCACGAAGCGTTCGGGGAAGCGTCGAAGATGCTCCTGCATCTTCGACGGCAGCAATCCCGAAGACGAGGAAGCGACGATCACGTTCGCCGCCGCGTGCGCATCTATCTCGGCGAGCACCTCCCCCTTGACCGCCAAGTCCTCCGGGACGCACTCCTGGACGAAGTCGGCCCGCTCGGCCACCTCGCGGACGGAAGACGCCCACGCCACCCGTGATGGCTCCGCACCCGGCATCAGGCCCAACTTGCGGACGGAGGGCCACGCCCGGGCGATCCCCTCCCG
>CAYGCW010000022.1:0-17038 GCA_964348465.1 uncultured Acidimicrobiia bacterium
CGGGCATGGCCGCAGGAGGCCACGCCGTGACCGTGGCGTCCAAGTCGTCCTCGACCGGCAATGACTTCGGGAACTATCCGCTCGGCAGCATCACCGTGATCAAGTCGTCGAACCCGTCGGATGGGACCGACTTCACGTTCCGCCCTGGTGCGGCTTTCGGAGCCGAGCCGGACTTCGATCTGGACGACGAACCCACCCAGCCCGGCGACCAGGTCGCGGGCTCTAAGACGTTCACTTCGCTCGAGCCCGGGACCTATTCGGTCATGGAGCTGGCGACCCCGGGCTGGGATCTCGCCGACATCGCCTGCACCGTCGCCAACTCCAACGGCGGTGCGGCCGGCTATGGCGGCACCGCAGTGTTCACCGCCGGCGACACGGAGGCCACCATCACGCTGGCGGTGGGGGAGAATTGGCTCTGTACCTTCACCAACGCCCTCCAGGGCTCGATCACCATCGTAAAGAACGCCGTCCCCGACGACGCGCAGAGCTTCGCCTTCGACCCCTCCGGCCACCTGAACGGCGGGGTCACCTTCTCGCTCGCCGACGCCGGCGGAGTCCCCGGCAGCAACGACGTGGAGTTCAGCGGCCTGACCGCCGGGGAGACGTACTCGGTTGCCGAGGTCGCCATCCCGGCCGGCTGGCTGCTCGACGACATCGCGTGCACGGGAGCGACGGCCTCGACCGTCACGATCGGCGCGTCCGGCGGATTCGACGCCGGCGACACCGCCGTCTCCATCGAGCTGGCGGCCGGCGAGCATGTCACCTGTACCTTCCGCAACGCCGCCCCGGACCTTCAGATCACCAAGATCGACGGTGCCGACCCGGTTGCGGCAGGTGACGTGCTGACGTACCGGCTCGTCGTCACCAACAACGGGCCGGCCGACGCCGTCCGCGTCGAGATAGCCGATGCGCTGCCCGGCGAGCTCAGTGGTGCGGAGGTCTGCCACGTGGTGACCGCCGGCGACTGCACGAGCCACCCGACGGGGTTCTCGGCGTACACCGGCACCATCGACGTGGGGGACATGGCGAGTGGCGCGTCGGCCACCTTCGAGATCAGGGCAACGGTGACACCGTCGACGCCGGCCGGCACGGTGCTGAGCAACACGGCGACGGTCGCCTCGGACACTCCCGACCCGGATCCGTCCAACAACTCCGACCAAGAGACGACGACCGTCGCGGACGACGCCGTGCTCGTGGTCGAGAAGGACTTCTCGGACAACGATCCCGGGGATGCTGTGGAAGAGCTGGTGTATGCGGGGACGGTGGGCAACACGTTCACGATCGTGGTCGCCAATGCGGGGACCAGGTCGAACCTCAATGACGTGAACCTGACGGACACGGTGCCGGGCGAGCTCGTCGTGACCGCGGTGGACTGCGACGGCGGCGCCGATGCCAGCGCCGGCCAGGTCGTCGATTGCAGCTGGGCGACGATTGCGCCCGGGGAGGCAAAGACGGTCACGGTCACGTACGCGGTGGATGCGTCGACGGCGCCGCAACTCGTCGACAACACGGCGGGAGCGACCTCCGACGAGTTTCCGACTCCGGTGGAGGACTCGGACGATGTGCAGGTCACGACGCTGGCGGATCTGTCGGTGGTGAAGGCGGATGGGGTGGATCCGGTCGTTGCCGGCACGGAGCTCACGTACACGGTCACGGTGGCGAACGCCGGTCCATCGGACGCGGTGGATGTGGTCGTGGTCGATGCGCTGCCGGGCGGCGTTTCGTACGTGTCGGACACGGCCTCGTGCCTGGAGGGGCCATCGGGGACGTTGACCTGCAGTCTGGGGACGATTCCCGCAGGCTCGTCGGCCGCGTTCGACGTGACGGTGCTCGTCGACGCCGACTCCGCCGAGCTGCCCATCACCAACGTCGTGGCAGGCTCGGCAGAGACGGACGACCCCGATGCGTCCAACAACATCGACGAAGAAGATACGGCGGTCAACGCTCCTCCGTCGCTCATCGTCGAGAAGACGGCGGTCGCCGAGGTCGCCGAGCCCGGTGCGACGATCGTCTTCCAGGTCGCAGTGGAGAACACGAGTGATGCCGCCGATC
Organism: uncultured Acidimicrobiia bacterium; assembly: GCA_964348465.1. Taxonomy (GTDB): domain Bacteria; phylum Actinomycetota; class Acidimicrobiia; order Spongiisociales; family JAOTWH01; genus CAYGCW01. Next base: position 2,053 of record CAYGCW010000022.1, read on the forward strand.
CGGTCACGTTGACCGCGCTCGTCGACGACATCTACGGCGATCTGACCGACCCGGCCAACCCGCTGATCTCGAGCAGCACATGTGCCCTCGCCGTCATCCAGCCCGGCGCGGTCTACTCGTGCGCATTCGAAGCCGAGTTCCTCGGGAATGCCGGCGACATCGAGTACAACACGGTCACCGCGACCGGCGTCGACGACGAGGGTCTCCCGGCCAGCGCCGCCGACGACCACACGGTGACCGTCGTCGACCTGGCCTCCTCGATCAGCGTCACGAAGTCGGCGGACCCGGCCACGGTGCCGGAAACCGGCGGAAACGTCACGTTCACGATCATCGTCGGGAACACCTCGGCGGCCGACAGCGTGACGATCGAAGCGGTCGTCGACGACATTTTCGGCGACGTCTCCGCTTCCTGCGACCGGCCGCTGCCGCACGTGCTGGCGCCGCAGACGACGCTCACGTGCACGTTCACGGAGTTCGTCTCCGGGCCGGCCGCCGGGGACCATCGCAACGTGGTCACGGTCACCGGCACGGACGACGACGGCACTCCGATCACCGGTGACGACGACGCCATCGTGGACTTCACGCCGGTGATCGACCTCGAGGTGACCGCCGTGTTCGATCCGGAGTTCGTGAGGCTCGACTTCGATCCGGCGGTCGGTGCCGCGGAGCTGACCGAGTTGACCGTGACGGTCACCAACACGGGGCCGTCGGACGCCACCGGCGTCGTCAGCATGATCACTCTTCCCGATGGGGTGACCTACGAGTCCCACTCCGGCACCGTCGCGCTCCCCGGACCGGGGGCCGGGGCGACGACCACGACGTACGATCCGGCCACCGGCGAGCTCGTCATCGGCGATCTCCCCGTCGGGGCAACCGTGACCCTCGTCATCACCGTGTCCGTCGATGAAGTCGGACTACATGTCGCCGAGCACGAGGTCATCGCAGCCGATCAGCCGGACGTCGACTCGACTCCGGGCGACGGCCGCGGCGACGACTACGCCGACACTCCGGTCGAGGCCGTTCAGATCCTCCCGACCGGCGAAGTCGGGGACTTCGTGTGGAGAGACGATGACGGCGATGGGCTCCAAGATGCCGGCGAGCCCGGGATCCCCGGCGTCACCGTCACGCTCACGATCGTCGCCACGGGCGAGACGCGGACCACGACGACCAGCCCGACAGGTATGTACATCTTCACCGGCCTGCCGCCGGGCGATTTCGCCGTCGCGGTCTCCGCCGTTGCCGGCTACACGGCCACGACGCCCATGAAGGTCGGCGTGGCGCTGGGCGCGGCGGAGTCCCGCCGGGATGTGGACATCGGCTTCAGGGCGGTCGAGGTGCTGCCGGCCACGGGCATGGACGCAGAGCAGCTGCTGTGGGTCGGCCTGGCGATGGTCGGCCTGGGCTCGATGGCGCTGGTCGTGGCCCGTCGTCGCGAGGAAGGCGAAGAGGTTGCCCGGGACGCCGGCACGGAAGCGAGTCCTGGCTCGTAGCCACGCCCGGGGAGCACCGAGCGCCGACTCATTCCGGAGAGCAGGGGTGCCTCACACCCAGCCCGCGGCCGCGTATTCGGCGCGGACGGACCGGTACTCGGTTTCGAGCAGGCCCCAGATGCTGTGGTCGAGCCACACGCCGTTCACGCGCACCTCTTCCCGCAGGAGCCCCTCCCGCAGGAACCCGAGCTTGTCGGCGATGCGCTCACTGGCGGCGTTGCCGACGGCGATCCGCAGGACCACGCGGTGCATCTGCAACTCGTTGAAAGCGACCTCCAGGGCCCGGGCGGTCGCCTCGGTGGCGATGCCGGCACCGGTCTCGTCGGTGCGGACCCAGTAGCCGATCTCCCCGACCAGCGCGGCCCGGGACGTGAACCAGACCGAGACGTTGCCGAGGTGGCGCTCCGGGTCTTCGAGCCTGCGGATGGCGAAGTCGAATGCCCGCCCTTCGGACCACGCCGCCATGCTGTCGCGCACGAATGCGATGGCATCGGCGCGGCCGTACGCAGGGTGGGCCCACGGCAACCAGCGGTTGAGCTCGGTCAGCGATGCCGAGGCCGCTTCCACCACGGCATCGGCGTCCCGCCGGCGGAAGGGACGCAACACCAGGCGTGGCGTCGTGCGGGGCCGGCTGGGCAGCGAGCGCTTCATGACCGCAGGTTATCGGCCTTTACCATGGCCGGATGGCCGATCACTGGGACCGCCTCGGCGCGCTGCCACCGGTGCCCGATCCGCCGCAGGTGCGGGCCGCGGTGCTGGTGCCGCTGTGGGAGGACGGGGAAGGGGGCCTCAGGGTCGTGCTCACCAAGCGTCCCGACCACATGCGCACCCATGCGGGCGACATGGTCTTTCCGGGAGGGCGGCTCGAGGTGGGGGAGACGCCGGTCGAGACTGCGCTGCGGGAGTCGTGGGAGGAGATCCGCCTTCCGCCCGAGAACGTCGAGGTGCTCGGTGGCCTGGACCCGGTGACGACCCGCGACCGGACCAACGTCATCGTGCCGGTCGTGGGTCGCATCGACCGGCCGGGGCGCTTCGTGCCCGACGCCCGCGAAGTGGAGCTGGTCATCGAGCCGCCGGTGGAGGACCTGCTCGACGAAGCCCGCTGGTCGCAGAACGAATTCGTCGGGCACCCGCTCTGGTTCTACGAGTTCCCCGAGGGACTGTTGTGGGGGGCGACCGCATTCATGGTCCGCGACCTGCTCCGCTACCTGCGCTGAGCTACCCGCCGATCGCAGCCGCCGCCTTCGTCACTTGCTCCCACAACGCCCGCACGTGACGCTCCTCCGTGTAGCTCTGGCCGACGTTGACCCTGATCACGTAACGGTCATCGAGGCGGGTGTGGGTCAGGTACGCACGTCCGGAGGCGTTGATCTCCTCGAGGATGGCCGCCGACGCCTCGTCGCCGCCGCGGTGGCGGAAGCACACGAGGTTGAGATGGGCCGGCGCCGCCAGTTCGAAGTCGGGATGCTCCCGGACCCAACGGGCCAGCTCCTGCCCGAGCCGCACGTGCTCACGCACCATCGCCCGCAGCCCGGCCACGCCGTAATGCCGGATGACCATCCATACCTTCAACGCCCGGAAGCGGCGCCCCAGCGGGACGTGCCAGTCCCGGTAGTCGAACACCTCGCCGGACTCCGTGGCGGGGTTGCGGAGGTACTCGGGCAGCACGCTCATCGTGTCGATCAGGTGACGGCGGTCGGCGACGTAGAAGGCGGAGCATTCGACGTTGACCAGCATCCACTTGTGGGGATTGAAGACGTAGCTGTCGGCCAGCTCCAACCCGTCGAGGAAGTGGCGGTGCTCCGGGCACAGGGCCGCGGTGCCGGCCCAGGCGGCGTCGACGTGGAGCCACACCCCGTGGCGGCGGCACACCTCGCCGACCGCCCGGACCGGGTCCATCGCCAGCGAGGAGGTGGTTCCCACGGTCGCGGTGACGACACACGGCGTGAGCCCGGCGGCCTTGTCGGCGGCGATGGCGGCGTCGAGCGCGGCCGGCCGCATGGCGTAGCCGGCGTCGACGTCGATCTTGCGGAGGTGGTCGGAGCCCAGCCCGGCGATCCGCACTGCCTTGTCGACCGAAGAGTGGGCGTGGCTCGACGCATACGAGGTGAGTGGGCCCCGCAGCCCGGCGGAGTTCGAGGCGAGCGACGTGGCGCGCTCCCTGGCGGCGACGACGGCCGTCAGAGTGGAGCTGGAGGCCGTGTCCTGGATCACCCCTCCTCCGGGCCCGGCCGACGTGAAACGGGGCGGGATCCCGGTCATCTCCGCGAGCCAGTCGAGCACGTGGGTCTCCAGCTCGGTCGCCGCCGGGCTGGTGGCCCACAGCATCCCTTGGGAGCCGATGCCGGCCGACAGCAGCTCGCCGATCACGCTCGGTGCCGAGGAGTTGCCGGCGAAGAAGGCGAAGAAGTTCGGGGACTGCCAGTGGGTGATCCCCGGCATGACGACCTCGTCGAGGTCGCGCATCACGTCTGCGAAGGGCTCGCCGTGCTCGGGCGGGTGGGTGGGCAGCCTGGACCGCACCTCGCCCGGGGCCACCTGCGAGAGCACCGGGTACGCCTCGATGCCCTCCAGGTAGTCCGCCACCCAGTCCACGGCTTCACGGCCGCGGCGCCGGAACTCCTCGGGCGTCATGTGCGGGACATCGGGCGGCATCGCGCTCCATCTGGCGGGGCCGGCCACGCTAGCCGGGCTCGCTCCCTCTCCCACCGCCGCCCTCGCCGAGGTGGCGGTCCAGCCAGCCCAGCACCTCGCCGTACCAGTGCAGGGAGTTCCGGCGGTCGAGGATCCAGTGGTTCTCGCCGGGGTAGTAGACGAGCCGGGCTTCGACGCCTTTCGCCTTGAGGATCCCGTACAGCTCCAGCCCCTGCGTGACCACCACCCGGTAGTCCCGCTCGCCGTGAACGACCAGCGTCGGCGTAACGATGTTCGCCATGTGAGAGGTCGGGCTCCACCGCAGGATGCGCTCCGGGTCCTCCCACGGCTCGGCGCCCATCGATCGCTGCCGCCCGAACGTCACGTCGGACGCCCATTGGCCGAGCAGGTTCGTGACGCCGGCGTGGCAGACGGCGGCCGCGAACCGGTCCGTCGCCCCGATCAGCCACGCAACGAGGTACCCGCCGTATGAGCCCCCGATCACCGCCATGCGGCCCGGGTCGGCGACGCCGGCGTCGACCAGGTGGTCGGTGACGGCCAGCACGTCCTGCGCGGGCTTGTCACCCCACTCTCCGAAGATGGAGTTCTGGTATTCGTCGCCGAAACCGCTCGAACCGTGGAAGTTGGGCATCGCCACGACATGGCCCCGGGCGGCGATCGCCTGAGCGTTCCACCGCACGTGCCACATGTCGCCGAACGCGCCGTGGGGCCCGCCGTGGACCATCTGGACCAGCGGCGCCGGCCGCGCCGGGTCGTGCCCCGGTGGGCGGACCAGGAACGCCTGGACCCGTTCACCCCCGGCTCCGGCCACCTCGATCTCGACCACGTCGCCGAGGGTGAGCCCGGAGAGCTGGTCGGCGGTGAAATGCGTCACGGGCTCAGCGGAGCCGCCCGCCGCGGGCACCCGGTGCACCTCTGCGGGACCTTGCAGCGATTCGAGGCGGAAGAAGACGCTGCCGTCGGTGGCCGGGCGCGGGTCGCGAGCCCAGCCGCCGGCGACGAGAGGTTCCGGAGTGCCCGGCTCGACGGCCATCGTGAACAGGTTCATCCGCGCCCTGTCCTCCGCGGCCAGCACGATCCGGTCGCCGGCGGCGGTGAACTCCCACTGCTCGGCCGAGCGGTCCCACTCCTCGGTCAGCACGGTCTCGGTGCCGGCCGCCCGGTCGTAGGCGGTGAGGCGGACCCGGTCGGCGTAGAAGTCCCGCAGCAGCTGTGTGCCGTACAACAACCACCGCCCGCTGGGGGCGTAGCGCGGGGTGCGCTGGTGGCCGGGCACGTCGTCGAAGAGCCGGGTCACGGTGCCGCTGCCATCGGTCGGCACGAGGTGGATCGCGTAGTTCAGCTCCGCGTATGGCGGTCCGGTCGTGTTGGCCGAGAATGCCACCTGGCTCCCGTCCGGGGCCACGTCCCATGTCCCCGACGGCTCCATCAGCGGGAACCAGCGGGTGGAGCCCGGCATGAGGTCGGTGAGGACACCGGACCCCAGGTCGTAACGGAACAGGTGATGGACGCTGCCGCCGACCAGCCATCGATCCCAGAAGCGATACAGCCGATCTTCGGTGACGCGGACCCTGATGGGGTCGCGCTCGCGCTCCACCACCAGCGCCGAGGTCCCGGCGACGTCGGGCGCCTCGCGCAGCAAGGGCGCCAGCAGGACGACGCCGCTTCCGTCGGGAAGCCAGCGAACGTCTCCGATCCCCAGCGGGAGGTCGGTGAGTACCTCGGCTTCCCCGCCGTCCAGCGGCATCATCGCAAGCTGCGCCTTGCCGGTGCCCCCCACCTTGCGCGCGAACGCCACCTTGGACCCATCCGGGGAGACGGCCGGACCGAAGCTGTCGTGCTCGTGCGACGTCAACGGCGCCGGATCCCCCCCGCCGGTCGGGACCCGGTACAGGACCCGGCGCGGCTCGTCCCCCTCGGCCGGGAGGTCGCCCATGGGCACGATCAGGAACGAGGCGTCGGGAGCTGGCTCCGGTGGGCCGACGCGGCGCAGCGCCCAGACGTCCTCGGGAGTGAGCGGGCGGCCGGATGGCATCGAAGGCCAGGGTAGTGGCGCAACTGCGCCGGGTGCCCCGACATCTTGTCGTACCCGGGTGGCACACTTGGCTCATGGGAGAGAGTCCGGGGGCGGCCATCCTCCACATGGACCTGGACGCCTTCTACGCCTCGGTGGAGCAGCGAGATCGACCGGAGCTGCGGGGGAGGCCGGTGGCGGTCGGCACCGGTGTCGTGCTGGCGGCCAGCTACGAGGCGCGCCGCCACGGAGTCCGCTCGGGGATGCCGGGGCGAAGGGCACGGGAGCTGTGCCCCGGGCTGATCGCCGTCAGAGGCCGCATGGAGGAGTACGTCGCCGCCAGCGACGCGGTGTTCGAGATCTGCCGTCGCTTCACGCCATTGGTCGAGCCCATCTCCATAGACGAGGCCTTCCTCGACGTTCGCGGCGCCCGGCGCCTCCTCGGCGAGCCAGCCCATATCGCGGCCCGGCTGCGGTCCGAGATCGCCGCCGAGGTCGCCCTGCCGGCCTCGGTGGGCGTGGCCCGCACCAAGTTCCTCGCCAAGGTGGCCAGCCGGGTCGCCAAGCCCGATGGGATGCTGGTGGTCGATCCCGCCGCCGAGCTCGAATTCCTCCACGCGCTCCCTGTCGACCACCTGTGGGGGGTGGGGCCCATCACCCGGGAGAAGCTGGCCCGGTACGGCATCACGATGATCCGCGATCTGGCGGAGCTCCCACCGGGCGTTCTGGCCGGCCTCCTGGGCCCGGGGTCCGGCCGCCATCTCCACGCACTGGCATGGAACCGCGACCCGCGCGGCGTCGTGGCCCAGCGGCGTGCCAAGTCCCTCGGGTCGCAGTCGGCGCTGGGACGGCCGGTCGCCGAGCCGGAGCGATGGCGGCACGCGCTGCTGCGACTCGCCGACCGGGTCGGGGGCCGCCTGCGCAAGAAGGATCTCTCCGCCTACTCGATCACGGTGCGGGCGCGGTTCGCGGACTTCACGTCGGCCAGCCGGCGCCGCACGTTCGCGGCGCCGGTGTGTGCCAGCGCCGCGATCTACCGGGCCGCCGTCGAGCTGCTCGACGTGGTTGTTGCCGAGGATGCCAGGGCAACGGGCGGGCTGACCCTGGTGGGGATCAGCGCGTCACGGCTCGTCAAGGGCGCCGAGGTGCAGATGGAGCTTCCGATCGATGCCGGCGGCGACGAGCAGCTCACCGGCTCGGCGCGCGAGGTGCGGGGGCGAGCCCTCGATGCGGCGGTCGACGGCCTGCGGCGGCGGATGGGCAGGGATGTGATCCGGCGGGCTTCGCTCCCGGGCGGTGAGGAGATCCGGTCGCCGGTGAACCTCTGAACCTCAGGGCCTCCCCTTCAGCACCGATGCCACCTCCATGCGGACCTGGAAGTCGGGGTCGTCGGCGAGGGCGGCGATGCCGTCGCCCGGCTCCGCTCCCAGCTCGCCGAGGGCCCGGACCGCCTTCCAGCGGGTCCAGGCATCGGCGTCGGCGAGCGCGGCCCGGAACAGGTCGCGCAACGCCGGGTTGGCGCGGTCGGCGGCCGCGTCGATCACCGCCCGGCGCACGATGCGAGCCTCGTCCTCGTAGCCGGCCCGAAGCTGGCGGCCCGCCAGTTCGGCGTCGGACGACTGAGCGATGGTGACGAGGGCCACCCGCCGGATCCGGGGATCGGGGTCCGCGGCGGCGGACTCGAGGCGCCGGCGATGGTCGGGCACGTCGGGATCGAGGAGATGGAGCGCCTCGGCCCGGGGACGGGTGGGGGTCGCCTTGCCCTCTGCGACCAGCTCGTCGCGGGTACGGGCCGGCTCGTGGGAGGCGGCCGCGTCGGGCTGATAGAAGAGCGCAGTGACCTTCGCCAGGACGTCGTCGAGCCTGTCCTCCCACGACACCCCTCGCTCCAGGCCGACCGTGACGAAGTCGCCCGCCACCATGACGTCGGTGACGTCGTCGTCGGCCAGCAGCTCGGAGACCCGCTCGTCCCCGATCTCGTCGCCGCGCCGGTACCAGACGCCGGGCGCCGCGCTGCCGCCGAGGTTGAACTTCACCTTGCGCGGGTGCGGTGTGGCCTCGGGCACCACCGGACCCGAGAACACTCGGTCGAACAACGACGGCGCAGCCGGGTCGCCGGCGCCCGCGACCCACAGCACGTAGCGGCCGTCCCGCAGCCCGTGGGCCAGGGTGATGCCGGCGCCGAGGTCGTGTTCCCACCAGGAGCCCGGCTCGAGAAGGGGCGCCACGAGGCCGGAGAGGCGTGCGGCGTCCTCGTCGTGCCACGGCTGAGCGGAAAAGAAGCGCTTGAGGAGGTTCTTGAACGCCACCAACTCGTGGAACTCGAGCCGCATCGCCACCTCGGTCGTCAGGTGGTCCGAGGCGGCTGCGACCAGTCCCTCGGCCGCCACGCGGCGGCGGGCATCGTCGAAATCGGCCGGCGGGCCTTCCATGGCGCCCATGGTGGCACGGCGCCAGCCGGTCAGGCCCCGTTGTCGCCGTGGTGGCGGAGCAGGCCGAGCACGATGCCGTCCTCGAGGGCCTCCCAGGACGCCTCGATGAGGTTGGGGTGCACGCCGATGGTGTCCCACGATCCCCGGGAGTCCGTGTGCTGGATCAGGACCCGGACCCGGGCGGCGGTGCCGTCCGCCGAGTCCAGGTCGCGCACCCGGTAATCGGTGAGGTGGAAGTCCGCCACTTCGGGGTAGGTGCCGCTCACCGCGGCGCGCAGCGCCCGGTCGAGCGCGTGCACCGGCCCCATGCCTTCCCGCGTCACGACCACGCGCTCGTCGCCGACGACGACCTTCACCGTCGCCTCGGCCACCACCTCGCCATCGGAGCGCTGCTCGACGTGGACGCGCCACGATTCCACGGCGAAGTAGGGCTGCTTCCAACCTCGGGTCCTGCGCACGAGAAGCTCGAACGTGCCATCGGCCGCCTCGAGCGTGTAGCCGCGGTGCTCGAGTTCCTTGACCTCGTCGACGACCGCCTGGGCGGTCTTGCGATCGAGGCTCCAGCCCTGCGCCTTGGCCCGCGCCAGGATCGTGGAGCGCCCCGCCAGCTCCGACACGACCATCCGGGTGGTGTTGCCGACCGTTCCCGGGTCGACGTGCTCGTAGGCGTCCTTGCGGCGCGCCAGCGCCGACGTGTGCAGGCCCGCTTTGTGGGCGAAGGCGGCGGCCCCCACGTAGGGATGATGGGGATCGATGCTGATGTTGACGATCTCGGCAACGTGGTGGGAGATCGGGGCGAGGCGGGCGAGGTTGTCGGCGCCCACGACCTCGATGCCCATCTTCAGCTCCAGGTCCGGGATGAGCACGCAGAGGTCGGCGTTGCCGGTGCGCTCCCCGTAGCCGTTGAGGCAACCCTGGACCTGGACGGCGCCCGCGAGCACTGCGGCGAGGGAGTTCGCCACCGCCACCCCGCCGTCGTTGTGGAAGTGGCAGCCGAGCACCGCGCCCGGGAGGGCATCCCGGACCGCGGCCACGACCTCGGCGGCGCGGTGCGGAAGGGTGCCACCGTTGGTGTCGCACAGCACCACCCGCTCGGCGCCCGCCTCGAGGGCGGCGGCGGCGGCCCGGAGGGCGAAGTCGGGATTGGCGTCGTACCCGTCGAAGAAGTGCTCGGCATCGAAGAAGACCCGACGGCCCTGGGAGCGGAGGTAGGCCACCGAGTCGACGATCATCGCCACGGCCTCGTCGAGATCGGTCCGCAGCGCTTCTCGCACGTGGTAGTCCCAGCTCTTGCCGACGATGCACACGACACCGGTCCCGGCTTCCAGCAGGGCGGCCAGCTGCGGGTCGTCGGCGGCCTCGAACCCCTTGCGGCGGGTGGAGCCGAAGGCGACCAGCTCGGCGGTGCTCAGCTCCAGCTCCCTGCGGGCGCGGCTGAAGAACTCGTCGTCCTTGGGGTTGGCGCCGGGCCAGCCTCCCTCCACGTACGCCACCCCGAGCTCGTCGATCAGCCGGGCGATGCGCAGCTTGTCGCCGACGGTCAGCGAGATGCCCTCCCGCTGGGTTCCATCGCGGAGGGTGGTGTCGTATATCTCGACTGTCTGCATGGCGCTCTCCCGGTCGGGACGGAAGAACCCTCCCACGGGGGGAGGGCTCGGGGGCGCACGCGTCCGGCGACGCGTGCGCTACGTAATGCCGATGATGTGCCCGATGGCTCGCATTCCGCGGGCGAGTATGGCGACGGGGCCGGGCGCCGTCAACCCGGAGGGTGGCGGTGGCGGGACGGCGGCTCACCGATGGCCGTGGCGGCCGCCAGCCACGTCGTGATCGGCACGGCGGCGACCAGCCCGATGCTCCCGACGAGGGTGCGGACGATCTCGATCGAGACGATCTCCGAGTTGGCGATGGTCCCGAGGGATTGGTCGGCGAGCACGAACAGCAGGAGCAGGGGAAGGGCGGCTCCGGCGTAGGCCAGGGCGAGGGTGTTGACGGTCGAGGCGATGTGGTCGCGTCCGATGCGAATTCCGGAGCGGAAGAGGGCCAGCTGGCCGAGGCGGGGGTTGGTCGCCCGCAGCTCCCAGACCGCCGAGGCCTGCGTGACCGTCACGTCGTCGATGGCTCCCAGCGCGCCGAGCACCGCCCCGGCCAGGATGAGGCCCGTCACCTCGATCGTCTGCCCCGGGACGAGCGTCAGGAAGATCGTTTCCTCGGTGGCGAAGCCCGAGAAGTTGGCGGCGGCGGTGACGATTCCCGAGAGCACCGCGGTCAGCGCCAGGCTGGCGAGCGTGCCGAGCAGGGCCACGGTGGTGAGCTGCGTGAACCCATGGGCGATGTACAAAGCCACGTATGCGATCGCCGCCGCTCCGAAGATCGCCACCAGCAAGGGCGAGCGGCCGTCGGTGATCGCCGGCAAGACGAACACGAAGAGCACGAGCATGCTGGCCGCAAGGCCTCCGAGGGCACCCAGGCCCCGCCAGCGGCCCAGGGCGATCACCGCCAGGGCGAAGAGGATCGCCAGCCAACGCAGCAGCCCGCGACGCTGGCGGTCGGCGAACTGATACTCGAACCCCTCCGTGGCGTCCGGTACGTAGCTGAGTATCACCTTCTCGCCCTCGGAGAATTCGGGCGTCGCCGTCGGGACGATCGGGAACTCCTGGATGAACTGGCTGCCCTCGTCGGGACCTTGGCGGAGCCGGAACGCCACGGTGCGGCACTCCAACTCGGCGGAAAAGGCACAGGGCGCGTCCTCGACGAGCTCGACCTCGGCCTCGAAGAAGTCGCTGGGCAGGCCGAGCGCTTCGAAGTCGGTCGCCTCCTCCGCGGCCCGGGCGGCGTCGATCTCGCGTTTGGTCTCGCCGGTGGGGCGCAGCAGGACGATCCCGACCACCGTCACCACTGCGAGCGCGATGGCGAGGATGCCCGGTGGCGTGCGCCAGCCGGGCGTAGTTGGCGGGGGCGGAGCTACGGGGCGTGCCACCTGCCGGAGACTAGGCCCGACGCGGCCCGGCACCGGGCACCGGAGACGGCATGCCCGGGGAGACGGTCCGCGGCTGGGCGCACCGCGGCGCCTGTCTCCCCAGGGCGCAACAGCCTACGAGAATCGCTGCCCCGCCGCATGTCGACAGCGCGTCGGAGCGTTCGGCAGGGAAAAAGGGCTCCGTGCTACCCGGATAACGTCAGGACCCCTTCCATTCCGGCCTCGCGGTGGCCGGGGATGTTGCAGAAGAACACCAGCTCTCCCGGGGAATCGGGGAGGGTGAACGTGGCCTCGTCGGTCAGCCCGGGCTCCGCTTCGATCAGAACGCCGAGCTCGGTGATCTCGAGGTTGTGGAGCACGGCGCCCTCGTTGCGAAGCGATATCGTTATCTCCTCGCCGGGGGCGGCGGCGATGGCGTCGGGGCGGAATGCGAACTCGGTGCCGATCATTTCGAACGTCGTGCCGTCGGCCGTCACGGGCGCATCGGGCGCCATCGTGGTCGCCGGCGCCGCATCCGGGGCGGGCACCGGCTGCGCCGGCGGATCGGCGCCTTCGAACATCGATGTGTGGTCGCGGTAGTCGACGACGGTGAGCATGCCACCCGGGTACTCACCCCGGTTGGTCACGTGCGGGAGCACGTGGCAATGGAAGGTCCATGTCCCGGGATTGTCGCCGACCACCTCGACATCGACCGTCTGCCCGGGCGCGATGTCCACCGTGTTCACCCAGTAGGGGTTCTCGAGCAGGTTGCTGTCGAGGGCGATGACCTTGAACTGGTGGCCGTGGAGGTGCATCGGGTGGTGGACCTGGCCGGCGTTGACCATCCGCACCCGGATCCGCTGCCCGGTCTCGAGCGAGATCAGGGACTCCTCGTCGGCGAGGGTGGCGGGGAACGAGTGGCCGTTGATCGTGAACAGCCCGTCGATCTCGTGGAGCACCAGCGTGTAGTCGCCGTCGTACTTCGGCGACTCCTGGATGGCCCGCTCGCGTACCACCAGCGGGCCTACGAGGCCGCGGGTGAGCTGCTTCACCGTGTTGGCGTGGGTGTGGTACATGGTGGTGCCCGCCCGGTCCACCTCGAACTCGTAGGTGTAGCGCTCACCCGGGTTGATGATCGGCTGGGTGATGCCGGGCACTCCGTCCTGGTCGTTGGGCACCTCGAGGCCGTGCCAGTGGATGGTCGTGCCCTCCGGGAGGTTGTTGGTGAGGGTCACCTTGATCGTGTCGCCGACCTCGGCCTCGATCAGCGGGCCGGGGTACTCACCGTTGTATCCCCACACCTCGACCACTTCGCCGTCCCCGATCTCGATCGCTGGCGTCTGTATGGTCGCCGTTGTAACCCCACACCTCGACCACTTCACCGTCGACCACTTCCCAGTCGACCACCTCTGCCGTGAGGTCGTACTCGCGCACCGTGCCCGCGTCGTCGTCACCGCACCCGGCGAGAGCCAGCGTGAACGCGCCGACGAGCGCAACGAGCAGCATCCGTCTCATCGTGGGGATCCTCCCTGTGGCCTGGGTCGGGGAGCGAGGCTAGCCGCCCTTCGACGCCGCCCCATCGCGGTCCCATCGGGCTGCCGTTCGTGTCGCCGGCGGGCACGGCACCCGTCCGCAGGCGCTGCCGCCGCCCTACGCTGCTGTCGATGAGAGCGGCGAACGTCCTGATCGTCGCGGGGGCGGTGGCCCTCGCCGCCGGGCTGTTGTGGCGGGCCTTTCCCGGCATCTTCTCGTGGTTCGGGAACTTGCCCGGCGACATCAGGATCGAGGGGGAGCGAGGCGGCTTCTACGCGCCGATCACATCCATGCTGCTGGTGAGCATCGCGGTGTCGCTGGTGGTGTCGGTGATCGCCCGTCTGCGTTGAGCGGGTGCCGACGACCTGCGCGGCGCAGGGGTCCCGGCGGACCGGCCCTTTGGCAGCCGGCACCGGGTGCTACGCTGCCGTCATGAGTTTCTGCGCGCTGCGCTGGTGGTGGCCTTCCGCATAGGGCTTCCCAACGCGTGCCGCCAGCTGCCGGAGGCCCGAGGCCCCGGCCTTTTCTTTGACCCAGCGAGGAGACGATGGACCGACAGCGAGTGTTCAGTGGAGTGCAGCCCACCGGGAACATGCACCTGGGGAACTATCTCGGGGCGTTCCGCAACTGGGTGCGGCTCCAGGACGACTACGACGCCATCTACTGCGTCGTGGACCTCCACGCCATCACCGTCCCGCAAGATCCCGTGGAGTTCATGAACGAGCGCCACGAGGCGGCCAAGATCCTGCTCGCCATCGGGATCGACCCGCAGCGCTCGTTGCTGTACTACCAGAGCCAGGTGCCGCAGCACACCGAGCTGGCATGGATCCTGGGGACGATGACGCCGACCGGGGTCCTCAACCGCATGACCCAGTTCAAGGAGAAGGCGGAGCAGGTCGGCGCCAACCTCGGGTTGTACGCCTACCCGGTCCTGATGGCGGCGGACATCCTGCTCTTCCGCGCCCATCTGGTGCCGGTCGGCGACGACCAGAAGCAGCACCTCGAGATGACTCGCGACCTCGCCGAGCGGTTCAACAACCGGTTCGGTGAGGAGTTCCCCATCCCCGACGCCTACATCCCCGAGACCGGGGCGCGCATCATGTCGCTCCAGGACCCGTCGTCGAAGATGTCGAAGATCGATCCCAACGAGTCGAGCCGGGTCAACATCCTGGACGGGCCCGACGAGATCCGCCGCAAGTTCGCCAGGGCGGTCACCGACTCCGGCACGGAGGTGCGCCACGATTGGGAGGGGAAGCCGGGCATCAGCAACCTCATCGAGATCCTGGCGCTGTTCACCGACCGCTCGGTCAGGGACATCGAGGCCGAGTACGGAGACGGCGGCTACGGCAAGTTCAAGGCGGCCGTCGCCGAGGCGGTCATCGAAGGCCTGGCCCCCATCCGCCGGGCCTACCAGGGGCTCGACGATGCCGAGGTCGACCGCATCATGCAGAAGGGCGCGCTCGACGCCCGTCAGATCGCGGAGGGCCACCAGCAAGCGGTCCGCCGCCGCGTCGGGCTCCGCCGCTAGGGCCGCGGCCAGCCAGGGTCGCACCGGCCGAGCGCTACCCTGCGCCGCGCCGGCAGATCTGGAGGCGGAGTGGACATCGACATCGGCATGGGCAAGACCGGCCGCCGCGCCTGGGGCTTCGACGACATCGCCATCGTGCCGTCGCGGCGCACCCGCGACCCGGAGGACGTGGACATCTCCTGGGAGATCGACGCGTTCCGGTTCGACCTCCCGATGATGGCGGCGGCCATGGACTCGGGCGTGAGCCCGGCCACGGCGGTTGAGGTAGGCAGGCTCGGGGGCCTGGCGGTGCTCAACCTCGAAGGTTTGTGGACTCGCTACGAAGACCCGGAACAGTTGTTCGCAGAGATCGCGTCGCTGCCTCCTGAGAAGGCCACC
>CAYGCW010000023.1:0-2439 GCA_964348465.1 uncultured Acidimicrobiia bacterium
CTCACCGGCCGTGCCCCGCTTGCTCGCGACGAGGCCGCCGACTGCTCGGTTCCCTGCAAGTCGCTGGAGGTCCAGCATCTGGGGGGCGCCCAGGCCGGCACTCGCAGGTGCGAGTCCGGGTCGGAGTTGCGAGGCGCCGGCCTTCTTCTTGGCCGCTGCGGGCGCGGCCTCCTCCTGCCGCCGCCTGGGACCCGGTGTTCGGCTGCCCACGGCCACGAACTCTCTCTCCGTCGCTTCCGCCCGGGCGTTTCCCCGCCATCACAACTCTAGGTGATCGGCTGCGTGCGATGCGGGCCCGAGGGCCGCGCCCGGCGGCCGCGACCGGCTACTCGGCCGGGAACGTGGCGGCCCACCAGAGCGACGGGTTGCCGAGGGGGCTGTTGAGCTGTACCCAGTGACCGGCACCCGCCACGGCCTTGCCGTGAGGGGCAATCGCCACGTGGACCTCGGCTCCGAGCGGGTTCTCCATCGGTGCGCCGGTCAGCGGGACCTGGCCGAGTCGGATCGACGCCGTCGCTTCGAGATCTGCTTCATCTGCGACGCGTCCGTCCGCCTGGTACATCCCGCCCTTGGCCGCCGCTCCCTCCCTGAAGTCGTCGCGGTCGCACGCGCCGTCGGTGCACCGGCTCGGGTGGTTGAACACCACCATCCAGACGGTGAACACCTCAGGTTCGTCGGGACCGCCGGCCACGACCTCCGGATGGCCCTGAACCGGGCTCCAGTCGGCGATCTGGTCCCCGCTCGGGTACTCGTAGCTACCGGCCTCGGGGGTGGGGACGCTCAGGCTCAGGCGGAGGCCGTCAGGGTCGCGCACGAGGGTGGCCCCACCATCGGCGAGCGCCGGCTCGCTGCCACCCTGGCCCGCAACGTCCGACTGCTGGCCTTCCGCCGAGTCGGCCGTGGCAACCACCCCGAGGCCTACGAGAGCCAGGGCCGCCACGAGGCCGGCCAGCCCGGCAGGTGCCCATCGGACGTTCGTGTCTCCTTCGCTCATGTGCCTCTCCCTCCGTTCCGTCATGTCGCCGGACTCACGATCAGTGCCGGGAAGTCCTGGTTGGGCTTGCCTGCGTCGCGGGGCGCCTGCAGGAAGTGGCAGTCGGCGACGAAAGGACCTCCGGCCATCACCGCGGCTGCCCTGGTCGTGGCGCCGGGCTCGGCACGCGTCAGCGCCAGGATGGCTCCGAATGACTCGGGGATGCCCTGTGTCGCTTCTTCGCGCAGCTGCGCGAGGCCGACGCCCGGCGGGATGTCGGTCAGCGACAGGCCGCCGATGAGGTCCATCCCGTTGACGAAATCGAACACGAGGAGGGTGCCGCGGGGAACCCGGATCCGGCCGCCCTGGATGACGGCGCCGCTCACGACGTCGGCGCGGCAGTCCTCCCCGGTCAACTCGAGGCGGATCCTCACGTCGGGCGGGAACTGCCAGTCCGGTCCGGCCAGCGAATGCTCATACACCTTGATGTGCCCGAACGCGACGTCGCCGTCGAGGTTCTTCAGCCGTCCATCGAAACCGGCGAGGTGGCCACCCGACCGCGACAGCGCGATCCCGTCCTGATCCAGGCCGAGCACGACGTCGCCCGCCTCCAACGAGTCGTCGAGGAAGGCTTCGACCGTCGCCCTGACGGCGCTGTCGTATCGCTTGACCGCAGAGCTGAGGACGTGTTCGCGGTCGATGTCGGATGCCGCCGTGTGATACTCGTCCTCGTCCGAGCCGATGACCCAGCGCTTCCGGTCTGCGGACATCTCCCGGGCAGCGGCGAGGACACCGGCGCCGGATTCGCCGGCGTCGTGGAAGATCACGTCGGCGCCGTCGGCGTACATCTGCAGCGCCAGCTCGCGGGCCAGGTCGGGCCGGCTGCCGGCCGTCGCCCACGGGTTCTCCATCGGGCCCAGGTACTTCGAGATCACCCGGATGCCCGAGTCCTCGAAGACGGCGCCCTGTTCGAATCCGGTTCTCGATCGCTCGACCGGGGGCGATTGGAGCCCGCCGATGAAGCCGACGATGCCGGTCTCGGTCGTCATCGCCGCCGCGGCGCCGGCCAGGAATGCGCTGTCCTGGACCGCGAAGTGCATTTCGGTGATGTTGGGGCTCTCGATATGGAGGGCGACCGGGTCGATCGCAACGAAGTGGACGTCGGGGTAGTCGGGGCCGACCCGCTCGACGGCGAAGTCGAAATCGCTGCTCACGATGACCAGCTCGGCGCCCGTCTCGGCGAGGTGCCGGAGGTCGGCTTCCGGGTCGACCAGCGGTTCGAGGCGTTCGATCGTCAGGTCGAACTCGCGTTCTGCGCTGGCCACCCCGGCAAGCATCAGATCGTTCACGCCGTCGGTGTCGTCATCCCGGAACCATGTGTCGGGGGTACCGCTCGAGTCCTCGTCCAGGGGAGTGACGAGGAACGGTCAGCCGCGGGGCCGCACTCGGTGACGGCCCAGCCGGCA
>CAYGCW010000023.1:2449-3555 GCA_964348465.1 uncultured Acidimicrobiia bacterium
CGGTCACGCCGTGCACGGCGGCGATCCGGGGTGCGTCGCCGGCAAACGCCGTCAGCAGGATCCCCGCGACCAGCACGGTCAGGAGCACCCCGCCGACGGCCAAGGCGCCGAGGCGGCGCCGGGCTTGCCGGTTGAGCTTCGACTCGCGGGCACTTCGCTGCTCCTCGGCGCGTTGCAGCTCCGCGCGGCGCGCGATCGAGGCGTCGAGGAAGCGCTGTTCGGCGGTCGTCAGTCGCAGCGAGCTCTCGCCGGCCCATTCCTCGTAATCGGCGAGGCGCTCACCGGAGAGCAGGTAATCGGACTTCTCGCTGGATGCCGTCCACTCGCCGAGTGCGACGAGGAAGCGGGCGTGCGTACGCACGTCCTCCCGACCCTCTTCGATCCAGGTGCTGAGGCGGTCCCACTCGTGGAGCAAGGCCTCGTGGGCCACCTCCACGGTCGGGGATCCCGTCACGTGGTCGCGATCGAACGTCAGCAACCGATATGCGCCGTACCCGTCCATCACGGCCTGGAGATCGATCAGGTCGACGGCAATGGTCGCTACTTCGGACGCGGCGACGCGGCGCCTGGACCATGCTCCGGCGTGAGCGATCGTGACCAGCCGCATGAACAGCTGCCGGCAAGCGAACCGCTCGTCGTTGTCGAGCGCCTGGTACAGCCCCTCGGCGCGACGGGAGACCGCCCCCTGCACCCCTCCCATCTCTTCGTACGCCTGCAGGGTGAGCAGCGGGCCGGTCCTGCGATCGAACAGCTCGGTCAGCGCATACTGGAACAGCGGCAACGCGCCGCTCTCTCCGGCTACGTCGGTCAGCAGCCGCACCAGCAGCGCCGGCTCCAGCTCGACACCTGCGGCGGCGGCGGGCTTCTCGGCCGCCGCCTCCAACTCGTCCGGCGTCAGCGGCACCGTGTTGACGACGCCCTCGCCTAGCAGGCCGGCGAAGCCCGGATAGGCGAGGGGGCGCTCGTAGAAGTCGGCGCGCAGGGCGACCACCACCACGACCCGGCCATGGGGCTCCCCGAGCGCCACCTCTAGGTTGCGGATGAAGCGATCCCGCTCGCCTGCTGAGTCGACGAGCGTGAACAGCTCCTCGAACTGGTCGATCACC
>CAYGCW010000023.1:3565-3866 GCA_964348465.1 uncultured Acidimicrobiia bacterium
GCCGCACCGAAGTGTCCGGCAGCAGACGCAGGGCGGCACGAAGTAAGCCGTCGTCGGGATGGTCCAGCAGCGCCGCGAGGCTGTCGGGAGCATCGAGAGTGGACCGCAACAACGCCGCCTCCAGCTCGGTGAACGGTCGTGCCCCCGGCACCATCGACGCGATGATCCAGCCGTCGGAACCATCCAGCGCGCCCTTGCGCAGCGCCGGGATCAGCCCGGCGTGCGCCACGCTCGACTTGCCGGAGCCGCTCGCACCGACGAGCGCGATCAGGCTCGTGCCCTCCCAAACCCGGCGCAAGAT
>CAYGCW010000023.1:3976-4356 GCA_964348465.1 uncultured Acidimicrobiia bacterium
GTGCGAAACGAGTCGGCCTGGCGTCCGGAGCGATAGAGCGAGATCATCAGTAGCTCCACCGGACGTTCCCGCAGGGGGTAGCTCATCACGAGCCCCTCGAGCTCGCCGACGATCCCGCGGTGAAGACCGGACCGAAGGTCGGCGTCGATACGGTCCTCCGTCGCCACCAATCGCAGCTCGTCGAGCCTGGCGATCTCGGGTTGAGCGAACTGCTCGTACGCGAAGTCCTCGTATGCCTCACCGCGCCACAGCTCCAGCGCGGCGCGCAGCTCTCGACCCGCGGCGGCCGGGTCGTCGCGCACCAACCTCCTGCCGTGTTCGACCATCCGTTCGAACCGGTGGGTGTCGATGCTCTCGGGATCCAGAACGAGCGAGTATCC
>CAYGCW010000023.1:4366-9632 GCA_964348465.1 uncultured Acidimicrobiia bacterium
CTTCTCCTTGCCCTCGAAGTCGTCGGGCCACAGCTCTTCGAGGAGCCGCTCGGTCGATACGACGCGGTTGACGTTCGCCAGCAGCAACCCGAGGAGCATGCGCTGTTGGCGCGACCCGATGTCGACCCGGACGCCGTCGTCGAGCACTTCGAGTGGTCCGAGTAGCCGGTAATCCACTGGTGCCTCCCGATGGAACCCTACGCGCGGGTCTGCCGTCGTGAGGACGAGACCAGGCGCGCCTTACCGGCGACTTAACGCGCACTTCCGCATCCCCGCAAGCCGGCGCCAAGCCGGCATCAAGGCGCCTGAGGTTCGGTGTGCTCAGCCGAGGGAGAGGAGCTCCCGTGTTCAGCAAGCTACGACGAGTTGCCATCCTGGCGCTGGCGCTGGGCCTGGCGGCGGCTTTGGGGCCGGCGGCGCCCGCGTTCGGGAAGGCAACCGGACAGACCGTCGCCGTCATGGATCAGGGCGGCGGCACGGTCTACGCCGCGGACGGCGCCACGCTGATCCGCCAGCCCAACGGCATCACCCTCAGGGTGACGGTCCCGGCCCCGGCGCCGGGCAGCTACGTGTATGCACCGGGGACGCAGGCGGGATCGCCCGAGGTCTTCAGCGGGTGGGCGATCGTGTTCAACCATCCCGACGAGTGCGCAGGAGGACCCGGGAATTGCTCCGGGCCCGACCTGTTCAACCCCGACGTGGAAGCCGGCGTCTTCAACTTCGCCGGCCACCCGGTGGGAGCGGGAGAGAAGCTGGTCCTCACCGGGCAGGTGCGGGTCGGTGAGACCGCCGGCGGGCCTCCCGGCTCCACCAAGGCGCCGCTGAGCAACCCGGCCGGGGCCGAGGTCCACATGGCGATCGCCCCGCACGGACAGCTGGATCCGGCGCAGATGCCCGACCAGGCGACCACTCCGGCCGGCAGCCCGGCCTGCGGCTGCTGGTGGGTGGCGGTGTTCGTGCCGTGACCCGGACGCGTTTCGGGGGCCCCCGCCCGGCGAGGGCCCCCGCGGCGCGCCCCCCCGGCGATCAGCAGTGCGCGGCGTCGACCTCGACCGTGGTGGTGAAGCTGAGCGGGAACCCGACCACGAGCACGTCGAGGCCGATCTCGTGGCTCCCGGGGGGCAGCACGCCCAGCACCGGGTCGCCGGCGGCGAACCACCAGTCACCCTTGTCGGGCCCGGCGGCGATCGGCTTCGTAGCCGTCTGCTGCAGGTCGATCTCGGCGCCGTTCAGCGTGTAGGACACCACCTCGTAGAGGTCGGCCGCGTTCTTGTCGGGCCCGAAGGCGAAGAACCAGGTGCCCACGACCTGCGTGTCGCACACCTCCACCGTTCCCCCGAACGGCGCGATCCGGCCCTCCGGGCTGATGCCCGGCGCGGCCCGGAGCGCAGCCTGTCCGCCGGAGTGGAACACGGCCTCGCCGCCGGTGAGCCCTGCCTGGAACGATGCCTGCAGGGCACCGGCGCCCGGGTGGGCCATCGCCGGAGCCGCCAGCGATACCGCCAGCAGGGCGAGGACCGTCGTCGTCGTGAGCCATCTCCGCATCCGTACCTCTCCTCCGTCTTGGCGAACGGCAGGCCGTCCTGCCGCTCCTGCGGTGGGAATCGTGCGGAACTCACCTTGCAGCGAGCTTGATGTGTGGCATCCAGCGCCGCTGATGACCTCACGGACCGAGAACATGATCCGCGGGCATCGTGGCCGCTGTCGGAGGCGGCTCACGGGGGGAGAGCCATGGCGTCACGGACGCGGTTCCCAACGCTCGTCACGGCGGCGGCGCCGGCGGGTAGGCGAGCCCCTCCGGCGAGGGGCGGTCGCCTATTCCCGGGCGACGATCCTCTCCAATTCCTCCCGCACCAGGTGCTCGGCTTCTGCGGTGTCGAGGGACGCCCCGCGGGCCCAGGCCGCCTCGAATGCCTCGTCACCGAGAGCCGCCCGCAACCGCGCCTCGGGCTCCCCGATCAGCGCATCGAGCGCCGGCACCACCAACCGCGGCGTTCCCAGAAACCCGCTGGGGGCGAGGACCCGCTCGCATGCTCCCAGGATCACTGCGGCGGTCTGCGGCTCCGCGAGTGCGGTCACCCGGCACGCAACGTGGGCGATGTTGGCCGACAGCCTCGGCTCCGCGCGACCTGCCGAAACGATGTCGAGCAGGTCCTCGGAGGCGCCGGGCAGATCGTGCAACGCCGCCTTGATGCACGAAGCGGTCAGCGTCATGCTCCACAGCCACGGCTTCGCCCCGGCTTCCTCCGCGGCCAGCTGGGCCACCTTGTTGCGGCGCAGCGCCTCGGACGCGTCTCCACGCTGCAGGGAGGCGATCGCCAGCATCTCCATTTGGAGTGCAGCGCTGCGATGGTCGCCGTGCCGTCGGTAGGCAGACGCAACGGCGGCTCCGTCGGTCTCTGCCTTGGCCGTGTCGCCCCCGGCCAGGGCCAGCCACGATCCGAACGCGCGAGCGATGACCGCTTCATGCGGCCATCCATGCGCGTGTGCGGTCGCCAGCCACTCCGATGCGATCGCCTGGGCCTCCGCCATGCGATCCCACTGCCAGTAGAGGTACCAGGCGAGTTGATGGAATGCCTTGGTGATGTGCGGTGAACGGGCCTCGCGGAGCGCTTCCACGGCCTGGCGGTACCGCGCGACGACCAGGTCCGGGTCGGCGTCCTCGGACATGGCGGCGTCGGCTCTCCGCAGGGCCGCCCACCCCGTGACCTCGGGATCCTCGAGAGCCTCCGCAAGGGTCTGCAGCTCGCCTATCGGGGCGCGCCACGCGTCGACGCCGCGCCCGAGCCACCACAGCGGCGCCGCCACAAAGAGCAGCTCGGCTCGGCTCCGTGTCTGGGCTTCGGACATGGCAAGCGCGTCCTCGACCGCGGCGAGCGCTTCGTCGGCGCTGGTCGACATCCGCAGCAGCGGGACCGCGTACGCGGTCCCGCGTTGGGCTGCCTCTGCATCCGTGGCCAGCACTGCCCACCGAAGCGCCGCCAGTATGTTGCCGCCGTCTGCCAGGGTCTGGCGGAGCGTGTCGCCGGGGCCGTGCTCGAGGATCGGCGCCAGTTGCTCCAAGCGGCTCAGGTAGTACCTGGCGTGGCGCTCTGCCACCAGGTCGGTCTCGCCGGCGTCGGCCAGTCGGAGCCTGGCGTAGTCGCGCACCGGCTCCAGGAGTCGGTACCGTGCCCGCTCGCCGGATTCGACGAGCACCAGTGAGGCATCCACCAACCGCCGCAACTGGTGCCGTGCTTCGAGGTCTTCGAGCGATCCGAAGCCAGCCACCGGGCCGACGGCATCGAAGCCGAAGCCGGAGCGGAACACGGAGAGCCGTCGGAGCAGCTCTGCGGCAACCGGTGGCAACAGCCGCTCGCTCCAGGCGACATTGGCCCGGAGCTCGCGGTGTCGCTCTGGTCCCGCCCGTTCCGGTGCCACGAGCGTTGCCAGCGGATCGTCCAGCGCCGCGATGATCTCGGCCGCCGACCAGGTCGACAGCTGAGCGGCGGCGAGCTCGATCGCCAGCGGGAGGCCGTCGGTCCGGGTGACGATGGCGTGGAGATCGGGATCTGCGATCGGCTCCGTGACACGGTCGGGCAACGACTCGACCCGGTCGCTCAGCAGTCGCTGCGCGTCCCCTCCGGGTTCGGTGCCTAGCGGCGCCACGCGTCGGACCAGCTCGCCGGGAATGCCGAGCACGATGCGGCTGGTTGCCAGCACGCGCAACCCCGGTGCCTGCTGGAGCAGCGCCATCACGGTGGCTGCGGCGTCGGCGGCCGCCACCTCGCAGTTGTCGAACAGGGCCAGCACGCGGCGGGCCCCGACACGGTCGGTGATGGCCTCGAGGGCGCCGGATGAGCCGACCTGCACCCGCAGGGCGTCGGCCGCCACAGCCGCCGCGTCCTGGGAGTCCTCGGCCTTCGTCAGGTCCACAAACACGACGTCGTCGAACTGCAGGGCCAGGCGGCGCCCCACCTCCGTGGCGAGAGCCGTCTTGCCGACTCCGCCCGGGCCGGTGATGACGACCAGGCGGTGCTCCCTCAGCTGGGTCGCCACCTCGACGAGCTCGGCTTCTCGTCCCACGAACGAGGCGATCCGTTCGGGGATCCGCACGGGCAGCCTGCTGCGTGAGGGATGTAGCGCAGGATCATCCATGAGGATGCTCTCCTCGAGGTCCCGCAGCTCCTGCGGCGGCGCCAGCCCCGACTCCTCGCCGAGGAGATCGGCGAATGCTCGGTAGGTGCGCAGCGCCTCCGCCTGCCGACCCCGCCGGTACAGCGCCACCATGAGGCTGGCCGTGAGGCTGGCGCGGAGGGGATGCAGCCGCACCATCGACTCGATCTCCGGAATCAGCGCGTCCGCGTCCTTCCACGCGAGGTCGGCTTCGAGCCGCAGCTCGATCGCCGCCAGCCGGGCTTCCTCGAGACGGACCGCCTCCGCGACGGCGAACTCCTCCGTGGCGAACTCGGCGTAGGCGGCGCCGCTCCACATCGCCAGCCCTTCGGCCAGCACCAGAGATGCGGCGCGGGGATCCGGGTACAGAAGCCGGCGGCCCTCCTCGACCAGGGCCTCGAACCGGCCGGCGTCCACCGCGTCGTCGGCCACGTCCAGCAGGTATCCACCATTGATCCGGGCAAGCGCGGGGCCCGCGTCCCCGAGGGCCTTGCGCAGCCGGGACACGTACACCCAGACGTCGCGGCGCCGGGCCGCAGGCGCGTCCGGCCCCCACAGCGCCATCACGATCCGGTCCACGGAGACCGCCCGGCCGCGATGGATCAGCAGCAGCGCCAGCAGCGCTCGCTGCTTGCGGGTGCCGACCTGGAGGCGTCGCTGGTCGAGCAACACCTCCAGCGGACCCAGGGTGCGGATGTCCAGAGCCGTCACGCACCCGAATCCTACGGATCCACGTCATGGCTCTCCTGGCCGGCGGCCAGCACGGGGAACGCCCCGGCCGGGATCGACGCGGGGCGTTCCGATTGCGGTCGATCGGTGCCCGCCGGCCGCCGCGATCGCTACGGCACGGAGATGTGGCCCCGGTAGTGCAACACCCCGGTGG
Source organism: uncultured Acidimicrobiia bacterium (assembly GCA_964348465.1). Lineage (GTDB taxonomy): Bacteria > Actinomycetota > Acidimicrobiia > Spongiisociales > JAOTWH01 > CAYGCW01. The sequence goes on from CAYGCW010000023.1 coordinate 9,405, forward strand.
CGACGTCGTCCTTGAAGTCCACCCGGCCGGTCGCCCCCGCGAACACCCCCGTGCCCGTTCCGGCGACGATCGGGTGCTGGCAGCGGCCGTGTATCTCCACCGCCAGCGACGCATCGGCGAACTTGGAGGTGAACTTGTACGTCGTCTCGAACGTGCCTGCGCCCACCAGGTGGCCATCGTCGTCGTACCAGCTGCCGACGAAGACCTCACGCCCCCGTTCCTGATACA
>CAYGCW010000023.1:9642-16921 GCA_964348465.1 uncultured Acidimicrobiia bacterium
GGTGAGGCGTCGACGTTCGGGCTGAACTTGAACTCCTCGACCAGCGTGTACCAGCAGCCGCGCAGGTTGCCCTCGGTCAGCTCCAAGGTGATGTCGGCGAAGTCGCCGTAGCCCTCCGGCTCCGGGCACTCTTCGGTGAACGCCGGGTTCTCCCCGTCGCTGACTGCGTGGATCGCTCCGGTGCCGCCGATCTGGGCCGCTCCCCCGGCTGCCGCCACGGGTACGGACGAGATCGCCAGGGCCGTCACCACTGCCGCCAGGATGGCGGCAGCTCGTCTCCAATTGCTCATCGTGCTCGGCTCCCTCCTCGTCGCCGGGTCTTCTCCGGGCAGTCATGCCCTGCCCGGCGACTCACCCTGACGGCGGAACCTTGCAGTGAGCTTGATCCACGCGCCCGGCGGTGCGTGTCAGCTCTCGCCGACCGTCACCGACTGGATGATCGCCGGCTCCCGGGGCCGCTCGCCCTTGAGCGGCAGCGCGGCGATGGCGTCGACGGCGTCCATGCCCGACGTGACCTCGCCGAAGATCGTGTACTGGTACGGGAGCCGGACGTCGGCGAGGCAGATGAAGAACTGCGAGCCGTTGGTGTTGGGTCCGGCGTTGGCCATCGCAACGGTGCCGCGGCTATAGGGGCGAGGGTTGTTCAGCTCATCCCGGAAGGTGTATCCGGGCCCGCCGCGGCCGTCACCGCCCGGGTCGCCGCCCTGGATCACGAAGCCCGGTACGACCCGGTGGAAGATGACGCCGTCGTAGAACCCGTCCCGGGCCAGGAACACGAAGTTGTTGACGGTCGCAGGCGACTCTTCGGCGTAGAAGGAGACTGCGATCTCGCCATGGTTGGTACGCAGGGTCGCCGAGTAGTCCTTGGAGAGGTCCAGTGCGAACTCGGGGGGATTCGGGTAGGTCCTGGCCATGGCGGCTCCTTCCGGCGACGGGCACCCCACGCTAGGCGGAGGCGCTAACGATCCAGCCGTTTCACGAGGGTGAGGCTGGTCTTGAGGTGCTCGTAGCCCTCCCTGAGGTAGAAGCGGTGGGCGTCCTGCCTGCTGTCGCGGGACCGCAGCCAGACCATGCCCACCCCGCGTTCCGCCGCCCAGCGCTCGGCCGCGCCCAGCAGGGCTTTCCCGACACCCCGGTTGCGATGAGCCTCGGCGACCACGAGACCACCGACCTCCACGGACCGCTCCTCTTCGAGCAGCACGAACTCGAACGCGTGGATCCACCCGGCCACGGCGCCGTCCACCTCGGCGACCAGCAGGGTGTGCTCGGCCCGGCCGTCGAGGAGTTCGAAGCGGCCGGCGACGGCCGCCTCGTCCTGCGGGTACCCGAGCTGATGGCAGAGGTCGGTGACGGTCGCCATGTCGGCGGCCCGCATCGGGCGCACGGTTATGCCCTCCACGCGACGCGAACCTAGCCCGCAACTCCGGCCCCGGCATACACTCGCCGTGGAGGCAGCCATGGCCGGCCGGCGCACCAACCTGGCCCTCGCGGTACTGCTGCTGCTGGCCCTGGTCAGCGGCGGGCTCTCGTTCGCGACCGGCACGGCCGCCGCTCGCTGGCCGGTGCTCGCCCATGGAGTCCTCGGCTTGGCGATCGTGATCCTGGCGCCCTGGAAGGCGGTGATCGCTCGCCGGGGGCTGGGGCGGTCGCGGCCCGGCCGCTGGGCGAGCGTGGTCCTGGCCATCCTGACTGGGACGGCGGTGGTGTCGGGCGTGCTCTTCAGCACCGGCATCAATCTTCGGTACGGGCCCCTCAACGCCATGCAGGTGCACGTCGGGTCGGCGCTGGCCACCATCCCGTTCGCCGTCCATCATCTCTGGCGCCGGCCGGTTCGGCCGCAGCGCTTCGACGTGGCGCGGCGCAACCTGCTGCGGGCCGGCGGCCTGGCGGGAGTCGCCGGCGTGGCCTGGCTCGGCGTCGAGGCGGCCAGCAGGCTGCTCCGCCTCCCCGGCCGGCGGCGCCGCTTCACGGGTTCTCACGAGCGTGGCTCGCACGACCCGGCGGCGATGCCGGCCACTCAGTGGTTCGACGACTCACCGCCCGACCTCGATCCGGACGCCTGGCGGCTGGCGGTCACGGCGGCCGCGGGCGCATCGGAGTTGGCGTTTGCAGACCTCGACCGGGGCGACGAGGTCACCGCCGTCCTCGACTGCACCAGCGGCTGGTGGTCCGAGCAGACCTGGGCTGGAACCAGCGTCGCCCACCTGCTCGGTGACGCCCGGGGCCGCAGCATCTTGGTGCGCTCCGCCACGGGGTACGCCCGCCGGTTTCCGATGGCCGATGCCGGCCGTCTGCTGCTTGCGACGCGAATCGGCGGCGAGCCGCTGAGCCGGCGCCACGGGTCTCCCGCCCGCCTCGTGGCTCCGGGCCGGCGGGGCTTCTGGTGGGTGAAGTGGGTCGTCGAGATCGAGGTGGACGATCGGCCTTGGTGGTGGCAGGCACCATTCCCGCTGACCTGAACGCGGCCCTCTCGGGGCCGGAAGTCGCGCGTCGCAACGGCGCGCCGCCCGATGGTGTTGTATAGGTCGATGGCGACCGACCTCAACGCCCGCCTGGCAGCCGATCTCGACGGCGCCTTCGCCGATTTCGTACGTGCCCACCAGGATGGGGTGTACTCGGCGGCCCTGGGCCTCACCCGGCGCCACCACGAGGCCGAGGAGGTGGCGCAGGAGACGTTCGTGCGGGCCTACCGGGCGCTGCAGGGCTGGGAGGCCCGCCGCATCGCCGAGCTGCGGGCGAGGCCCTGGCTCGCGGCGATCGCGCTCAACCAGGTCCGCAACCGCGCCCGGACCGCGGCCCGGCGACCCGCTACCAGTCCCCTCGACGACGCCTCGCCGGCGGCGGCATCCGGCCCCGACCCCGCAGATGTGGCGGACCGCCTGGGCGAGGCCGGCTTGTGGGCGGAGCGCCTGGGCGCCCTCCCGCCGGCCCAGGCCGCCGCCGTGGTCCTGCGCCACATCTGGGGGCTGCCCTACGCCGAAATGGCTGAAGCCCTCGAGGTGCCCGCCGGCACCGTCCGGGCCCGCGTGCACCGAGGCCTCGCCGCGCTGCGGCAGATGATCGAAGCCGAGCCGACCCGGGAGGTCAGCTGATGGACGACCGTGCGATCACCAACGGGCTGAAGGCGCTGCGCCGCCCTGCGCCGCCGGGCCTGCTGCCGGCCGTTCTCGCCGGCGCCGGCCTCGCCGACTCGTACGTGCGCCGCCCCGGGCCGACCGGCCCGCTGTTCGTAGCCTTCAACGAGCATGGGATCTCGGCCGTGCGGTTCGCAGGCGACGCCGACGAGTTCGAGGCGGCCTTCGAGGAGGAGTTCGGCCGGCCGGCGGTCGCGGTGGACCACGTGCCGCCGGTCCTCCACAGGCGGCTCGACGAGGCCCTCGCCGGCGGAAGGCCCGGCAAGCTGGTCTTCGACCTTCGCGAGCTGTCGGAGTTCGCGGCGGCCGTGCTCCGCAAGACTGCCGAGATCCCGTCCGGGGAGGTCCGCCCCTACTCGTGGATCGCCAGGGAGATCGGCAGGCCGGGCGCCACTCGCGCCGTCGGCACCGCCTTGAATCGCAATCCGGTCCCGGTCCTGATCCCATGCCACCGGGTCGTCAGGGCCGACGGCTCGGTCGGCCGGTACGCCTACGGGCCGGAAGTCAAGCGCGCACTCCTTGGCGCCGAGGGCCTCGACCCCGGGAAGCTGGACGAGGCGGCCGCGGCCGGGATCCGCTTCGTCGGGAGCGACACGACCCGCATCTTCTGCCACCTGACCTGCCGGGCGGAACGGCGCATCGGCGACGCCCATCGGATCGTGTTCCGCTCGGCGGAGGCTGCTGCCGCGGCCGGGTATCGCCCGTGCCGGTTGTGCCGCCCTGCGGCAGCCGCCTGACGGTCAGGTCTCGACGGCGTCGAATGGCGCCGAGTAAGCGACTCTGCCCGCGAGGCTCGCGTCGTAGCCGGACAGCACGATCAACTGGAACGCTTCGCGCGGGATGTCCTCCCGGGGCCGCAAGATGCCGTGGTCTTCGGCGGTGACGAACCCGAAGCGCCGGTAGTAGCGCCAATCACCCTCGACGAGCAGCGCCGCCTCGCCTGCCTCGTCGACGCGCTCGATGGCCTCCCGCACCAGCGCTGCGCCGATGCCTTCACCGTGCCGCTCCGGTATCACCCCCACGGGTGACAACACGGGGATCGGCCGGGTGGAGCCGTCGGGGCCGATCAGCTCGCAATACGACACGAGCACGCTGCCGAGCACCGCGCCGGACTCGTCTTCGGCCACGATCGACCATTCGGCGGGCATCAGGCCGGATGCCATGATCCGGGCGGCCAGCTCGCCGACCCCCGGCCCGTACTCGGGGCCAGAGGCGGCGCGGTGTACGGCGACGATGTCGGCAGACTCGTCGGGCCGGGCGGCTCGTATCGTGATCACGGAGCAGGCACCCGGCCCTCCAGCACGAGGCCGGCGGCCACCGCGGCGGCGCGATACCACCTCGCCAGCGAACCGACCGTCTCGTGAGCGTTGAGGCCGCTCGGATTGGGAAGCGCCCAGACTGCGGCGCCGCCGATGCGAAGGTCCTGGCGGCCCGCCGCGGCGCCGCGGTCGCCGAATGCCTCCCGATACGCCGTGAGTCCGAGCACGGCCACCACCCGGGGCTGCCACACGCGCACGTTGGCTTCCATGACGGCGGCGCCGGCCCTGATCTCTGCGGCTGTCAGCTCATCGGCGCGGGCGGTGGCCCGCGCCACGAGGTTGGTGATCCCCACCCCCCGCCCCGTCACGTGGGCGGCGTCCTCGTCGCTGATGCCGCCGGATGCGTCGATGCGACGGTCCGTGATCCCGGCCTCTGCCAGCGCCGGCCAGAACCGGTTCCCCGGTCTGGCGAAATGGGCGCCGGCGGCCGCCGTCCACAGGCCGGGGTTGATGCCGACGAACAGGAGGCGCACGTCGGACCCGAGCAGGTCGGGCACCGTGCGATCGCGGTGCGCCTCCAACTCGGCGCGGCTGAATCTCGAATGGGTCATGGGACTCAAATTGTCGCAGCGGGGCGCCGACAACATATCGCGATGCGCCACGTACCCCACCCACCCTCGCGCGCTCCGGCTCGGGCGCTGCTCGCTGCGGGCGTGGCGCTGCTGGTGACGGCGTTCGTAGTCCCCGAGGCGGCCTCCCGTTCGGCGCTTCCGGAGCCGGCTTCGTTTGCGGCGGCGGCCCGGGGCGGCACGCTGGCCTTCGTCGTCGGTGACTTCGGAAGCGGCTCGGCGGCCGAGTACGAGGTCGCCGCCGCCATGGAAGTCGCCGCCGGCGTCCTGCGCCCGTCTGCCGTTTTGACCACCGGCGACAACCTCTACGGCGGCGACGTCTCCCGGCTGTGGGACGAGCCGTTCGCCTGGGTGGCGACGGCGGCGATCCCGACCTGGATCAGCTGGGGGAATCACGACGTGGAGAGCCCGGGCCGGCTGCGCCTGGTGCAGGAGACGTTCGACCCGCCCGGCTTCTGGTACCGGCGCTCGCTGGGCGGCGCCACCGTGCTGTTCCTCGACGGCAACCGGCCGCTCCTCGCCGAGCAGCGCCGCTGGCTGGAGGGCGAGCTGGTGGCCGCCGCCGGCGATCCGGTGATCGTGGTCATGCACCAGCCGCCCTACTCGTGCTCGCGCCACGGCGGCGATGCCGCCGTGCGGGCCGCCTGGAGCGACCTGTTCGCCCGCCGCGGCGTCGACCTCGTTCTCGCGGGTCATGATCACAACTATCAGCGCCTCGTCGTCGACGGGGTGACCTACGTCGTCACGGGGGGAGGTGGCCGGCATCTCTACGACGTGGCAGAGAGCAGATGCCCGGCGGAGGTTCGGGAGATCATGGCGTCCGACGACGAGCACCACCACTTCGTCGTCCTCGGCGTGAACGGCCGGCGCGTCGAAGTGCGGGCGTACACCGCATCAGGCGACCTGATCGACGTTCACGGCATGGACGTCTGAGATCAGCCTGCCGCCGGCCTGCCGCCGACCATCGGCGCCGCGGCCACCCCGGCCAGGAGCCCGAAGAGGTGGCCCTCGAACGAGACTCCCGGCGTGGTGGGCAGCACTCCCCACAGCAAGCCCCCGTACATCACGGCCACCAGCACCCCGAGCGCCACGGACCGCAGCGAGCGCTCGAAGAAGCCCGCGGCGAGCAGGTAGCCGAGGTAGCCGAACACGACGCCGCTGGCGCCGACGTGGTTGCCGGAGCGGGCCATGAGCCACGTCGCGAAACCTCCGACCAGCACCACGACCAGACTGACTCTGAACCAGCGCGGCACACTGCGCGCCATGACCAGCGCGGCGAGGACCATGAGCGGCAGCGTGTTGGCGGCGAGGTGGGCGAAGTCGTCGTGGAGGAACGGCGCCCACAGGACCCCGTCGAGGCCGTCGAGCTCGCGAGGCTGGATCCCCTGGCGCTCCAGTGAGTCGTCGAACACGAGCACGTCGAGCAGCTCGACCAGCCACAGCACCGCCACCACAACCACGACGATGCGGGCGATCTCCACCACCCGCGATCGGGTCGGGGAGGCCGGGGCAGGGGGGACGCTCATCAGGGGCGACCCTAACGCGCCGGCCCCCGGGGTTATGCTCGCCGCGTGACCACCACCGTGCCCCGTCTTCGCAGGGCCCTGCGCGCCAAGTCGCCGGGCCTGGCGGTGGAGCGCAGCATGTGGAACGCCGGACATGGCGTGGTCGTCGGCGTCGACGAGGTCGGGAGGGGCGCCTGGGCAGGCCCGATCTCGGTGGGCGCGGCGGTCGTGCCCAAAGACCGGCGCGTCTACAAGATCCGCGATTCCAAGATGCTCACCGAGGACGAGCGGGAAGCGCTGTTCGAGCGGGTCGCCGGCTGGTGCGAGGCGTGGGCGGTCGGGCACGCCAGCCACGCCGAATGTGACGAGTTGGGCATGTCGGAGGCGCAACGCCTCGCCGCGGCCCGCGCCATCGGCGCCCTCGGCGTCGAGCCGGACCGGGTGCTGGTCGACGGCAACTGGGACTTCGTCGGCGGCGGTATCACCCGGCGCATCGTGCGCGGCGATGCCACGTCGCTGTCGATCTCGGCGGCTTCGGTCCTCGCCAAGGTGACGAGAGACCGCCTGATGCGCAGCCAGGCCCACCACTACCCCGGCTACGACTTCGAGCTCAACAAGGGCTACCCGTGCCCCCGCCACAAGGCGGCGCTGCAGGCGTGGGGACCTACGGCGATCCACCGCCGGAGCTGGGTGTTCATGGACCACCTCCCGTGGACCGGGCTGCCCCGCTATGTGCGCTCCGACCCCCAGGG
>CAYGCW010000024.1:0-4268 GCA_964348465.1 uncultured Acidimicrobiia bacterium
AGTTCCCCACGGGTGAGAGGTTGAACACCCTGCTCGGGCCCGGGCCCATCGTCACCCGCCCATTGGGGAACACCTGGAGCTCGGCGCCGCCGGTTCCCAGCTTGGAGATCCCGAAGCTGTCGTTGCGGAACAGCGACTCCTGCCAGCCGGGGTTGCCGGACGAGGTGTCGCGGTAGAACATCAGCGGCGCTCCGTTGTTCTCCAACGTCAGCAACGTTCGGGACGCCGCAGCGCTATTGGTGTTGGTCACCACCAGATCGGCATGGTTGGAGGTGAGCCACAGGCTTCCCGAATCCATCAGGAACTGCGGAAACTCGTTGGCGTTGGCACCGAACCTGCCGACCACCAGGTCGTAGGGACCCTCTGAGCTCGACCCGCTGCCGCTGCCGGAATCGAACGGGTCAGCCTGGACACTGCCGAATGCGCGCACGCGTAGGTATAACGACTGAGAGCCGCCGGTTGTGTTGGTGTACACCAAATAGGGATCCACGCGGCGACCGCTGTCGTCATCGGCCGCCACCTGCACCGGGGGATTGCCCATGACGCCGTCCCAGGTGAACAGATGGACGAACAGGTCCGGTGTCGCTCCGCCGCTCTCGCTGATCCGGGTGTCGATGTCGACCACCAGCCGCGCCCCGGGAAACAGGTCTGTCGCGTACCAGTCGTAGTCGCCGGAGCCGGTCCCTGCCGAGCCGTGGGGGCCGTCCCCGATCTGGGCGCGAATCCGTAGAGCGTCGCCGCTGAAGAGGCCCAGCGTGCTGGCGAGGTTGATGGCCCCGTCGTCTTCCGGAAAGGCCGGAAACGCTCGCGCCACCGCGCCCTGCTTCTCGGGCTCCTTCGCCTCCTCCTGCGCCACCACCGGCGAACCCGTCACCAGGAGTCCCGCCGCCGCGACCACCGCCACCAGCCGCCAGGTTTTCTTCACAGCAGCCATCGCTCCACCTCCCGCGCCTCGATCGTCGTCACCCTGCATTCTGTGACTCTCGGTGGTCGACTGCCTAGGGCCGACCGACCCGACCTCGGCCGGTGACCGAACCGCCAACAGGGGAATGGGGCGCCGTCGGCGACGCCGGGCTGCCTGCGATTGCGGGCCGCGGCGGATGGAGGACGCCGACCGGGAATCCGGGTCGCCGAGCTGCCACGCGGCCTGCCGCCTTCGCAGCAAGGGCGTACTGTGAGCCCGTGAGCAGCGAGATCAGGCGCTTCGACGAGCCGATCACCGGCCTGCGGCTGCAGGCCGCCCACAACGCGTTCGACAACGAGATGATCGCGGAGGAGGACCCCACGCTGGGCACGCGGCGCCTCGGCGACACCGCCGCGCTGCTCGCTCATCCCCGGGCGGATCACGAGGTGACCCGCTGGTTCGCCATGGACCGGGACGAGGTGGTGGCCGCCGCAGTCTTGTTCAACGACATCGAGGACGCAGCGAACACGCACCTCGGCTGGTTCGAGCTCGGAGTGCTGCCCGAACGGCGGCGGGCCGGCCTCGGGACCCGTCTGTTGCGCGAGGTGGCGGTGCGTGCCACCGAGTCAGGGAGATCGTTGCTCATGACCGAGACGAGGTCGGACGTGCCCGCCGGCGGCGCCTTCATGGCGCGGCACGGAGCGCAGGCCGGCCTGGTCGAGGCGATCAGTCAGGTCCTGATCGCCGACATCGAACCCGGGCTGATGGACGCGTGGATCGCCAGGGGTCGCGCCCAGAGTGACCGCTTCGAGCTGTATTGGCTCGATGGGCGCTGGCCGGAGGACATGCTCGACGAGGTGGTGAGGCTGTCGCACGTGATGAACGACGCGCCGTTCGGCGATCTCGACTTCAACGATCAGGCGTTCACGGTGGGGCACATCGTCGCGGAGCAGGACGACATCTTCGGGCGGGGCTTTGCGAGGCATATCGCCGCGATACGGGAGCGGGCTTCCGGCCGGCTCGTGGGATACACGGCGGTGTACATCAACCCATCATTCCCTGACCTCGGTCAGCAAGGGGACACCGGCGTCTTCCCCGAGTTCCGTGGCAACGGGCTCGGCAAGTGGATCAAGGCCGAGATGGTTCGCCACCTGACGGAGCGCCACCCCGAGGTCGCCAGGATCCGCACCGGCAACGCCAACTCGAACGCGCCGATGCTGGCGATCAACCACGCCATGGGCTTCACGCTGCATCACGACACCACGGTCTGGCAGGTCGAAGTGGAGAGGCTCCTCTGACACGCGAGCCGCGGCGATGCGTGCGCGGTGCCGGGGGCCCCGGCACCGGAAGCGCGGTGGGAGTGGGGCGGCCGCAGGCCGCCCCACCTTTGCGTCGCCAGCTACCGGCCGCTACGGGAGGTAGGGCACGGGCCAGTTGTTGATGAAGTCGTAGTCGATCCCGGGTGTGACTTCATGCGCGAACTGAGGCGCCGGCCCGCCGTCCAGTGTGAAGCTGGTCCGGGCGTGGTGGCGGAGCCACACCACCTTCGTCGGGTGGAGCGTCCCGTCCGCAACCGACACCAGCTCGTGGTAGTGGACGTAGCCCTTCGAGGCGTATCGCGCTGCCTTGTCTGGCGACCACGTGTCGATCACGCCGTGCACCACGTACAGCAGCTCACCGTCCGCGGCGTCGGACGACCACCATTGGGGAGCGCCGAAGGGCCCGGTGTTGACATGCTTGCCCACCAATTGCCGAGGCCCGGCGACGACCCAGGAGTGGCCCGGAACGTCCGTGGCTCCACCGGGTCCGTCCGGTGCTCCCGCGAGCCAGTAGTCGACACCGTCCACCGGGACCACCACACCGCGTTCGAATCCCGTGGCGACCACCGGGCTGGCCACCATGGCCACGGCGACCAACACGACGACCAGCAAAGCAAACACTCTTCGCATGATTGCTCTCCTTCCCCAAGACCTGAGGTCCCTCGCGGGCCCTTGACCCCTTCGCAGGATCTCCGATTCGACGGGCGGTGCCTAGGGCCGGAATACCCCGGGGCAGGCCAGGGTCAGAGCACGGCGCGGGGTCCACAGCGCTCGCTCCCAGCCCGACTCCGTTCGACGAGCTTCTTCGACCTGCCCGTCACTTCGGCTTGGGAGGCCCCTGCACGCAACGACGCCCGATAGCATCGGCGGCCGTGACCGACGTGCTCACCGTCGCCGACATCGTCGACCGCCTCGGGTTGGCCGCCCCCTGGGCCAAGGCCTTCGGGTGGGACCCGGTCGGCCTCCAGATCGGCGACCCGGCCGCGCCGGTCCGCGCTGCGGCCGTCTGCCACGAGGTCACCGAGGCCGTCGTCGACCGCCTCCTCGCCGACCCGCCCGATCTGGTGGTCACCTACCACCCGCTGCTGTTCCGCCCCACCGACCGGCTCGTCGCCGGCCCGACCCCAGCGGGTCGGGCCTGGCGTCTCGCCCGCGCCGGCATCGCCCTGGTCGTCGCCCACACCAACTTCGATGTCGCGCCCGGCGGCACCGCCGACGCCCTCGCCGACGCCGTCGGCCTCGGCAACACCTCCGGCATGGGTCCCGCCTGGGGGGTCGAGAGCGTCAAGGTGGTCACGTTCGTTCCCGCCGAAGCCGCCGACGCCGTCTCCACCGCCATGGCAGCCGCCGGTGCCGGGACCATCGGCAACTACACCGCCTGCTCGTTCCGGGCCGAGGGCTATGGCACGTTCTTCGCGGGCGAGGGCACCGATCCCGCAGCCGGCAGGGCCGGCGGCCTCAACCGGGAGCCCGAGGTACGGGTCGAGATGGTGGCGCCTGCGTCCCGCCTCGACGCTGTCGTCGCCGCCCTCGCCGGCGCCCACCCCTACGAGGAGGCTGCCTACGACGTGTACGACCGGCGCGGCGACGCCGGGTTCGTCGGCCGGGTGGGCACGGTCGCGGCCGGCACCACGCTCGGCTCGCTGGCAGAGTTCGTCGAGGCCGAGGTGGGCGGCGTGCTGCGCGTCGCCGGCGATCCGGGCCGCGCCGTTGCGCGGATCGCGGTCGTCCCCGGCAGCGGCGGTGACTTCGTCGGCGCCGCGGCGGCCGCCGGAGCGGACGTGCTCGTGACCGGCGACGTGTCCCACCACCGGGCCCGGGCGGCGCGCGACCGGGGGCTCGCCGTGATAGACCCTGGCCATGCGGCCACCGAACGCCCGGGCATGGCGAGACTGTACGCTGCGGTCGGGCAGGTGGTGACCGCCGCCGCCGACCTGACCGGTGAGGACCCCGGTCCCTGGATCGAGGGAGCCGCGTGGAGGAGCTGAAGAGCCTCGAGGATCTGCTCGAGCTCCAGGGCGTCGACCTGGAGATCGAACGGCTGC
>CAYGCW010000024.1:4303-8054 GCA_964348465.1 uncultured Acidimicrobiia bacterium
GGTCAGGGCCGCTGTCGCCGCCCGCCTCGAAGCCGCCGAGGCCGAGCATCGAGAGACCACGGTGGCTCTCGACAAGGCGGAAGGGGAGCTGACGCTCCTCGAGAACAAGAAGGACGTCGAGGAGCGCCGTCTGTACGCCGGCGGTATGGGCGCCCGCGAGACCGAGCACCTCCGTAAGGAGGTCGAGATGCTCGGCAAACAGGCCACCGACGCAGAGGAGGCGATCCTCGCCCTCATGGAACGCAAGGAGCGGCAGGAGTCCGACCTCGCCGACCTGCGAGAAGAGCTCGCCACGGCCGAGGCTGCCGAGAAGGCCCTCGAGGCCAGGGTCGGAGAGCTGTGGAAGCAGATCGACGCCGAGCTGGCGCGCAAGGAGGCGCGCAAGGCCGAGATCGTGCCGCTGGTCGACGCCGACCTGCTCGAGCTGTACGAGCACGTCCGCTCGGCTCGCGACGACGGCGTGGCCGTGGGCCGCTTCGCGGAGGGCATCTGTGGCGGCTGCCACCTCCGGCTCTCCGCCGCCGAGCAGCACGAGGCGCTGAGGGAGTATCCGCCCCGTTGCCTCCATTGCATGCGCATCCTCGTCCCGCAGCCCCGATGACCCGGCCTGCGCTCGTCGCCGCCACCGACGGATCCTGCCTCGGCAATCCCGGCCCGGGCGGCTGGGCCTGGGTCACCGTCGACGGCCGCTCCGCCTCGGCGGCGGCCCGGCACACGACCAACAACCGCATGGAGCTGCGGGCCGTCCTCGAGTTGCTGCGGGCCACCGACCCCGGCGAGGTGCTGCTGATCCAGACCGACAGCGTCTACGTGATGAACATCTTCACGAAGTGGCTCGAAGGCTGGAAGCGGCGAGGCATGCGTACCGCCTCCCGCAAGCCGGTTGAGAACGCCGACCTGATCCAGGCGATCGACGGGGAACTGCAGGGCCGCACCGTCCGCTGGGAGAAGGTGCCCGGCCACGCCGGCCACGAGCTCAACGAGCAGGCCGACCAGCTCGCCAGGAAGGCCGCGGAGCGAGCCGCGGCCCGCCTGCGATCAGGCAGGTGACAGGCCGCGTCGCCGGGAGCGAACCGTGATCTTGTGGCACGTCGGCGCGACGATCGCGATCGTGCGCTACGTCTTCAAGGATCCTCGCATGGACTTGCGGTTCCTCGCCGTCGGATCCTTGCTGCCCGATCTCGTCGACAAGCCGATCGGTGCGGTGCTCTTCGCCGGCCGGTTCGATTCCTCGCGCGTGTACGCCCATTCGCTGCTGTTCTCGGCGGTGCTGCTCCTGATCGTGATGCTGGCGACCGAGCGGGGGAGTGCGCAGCGTCGGGCACTGCTGGCTCTGCCCATCGGAGCGTTCCTGCACCTCTTCCTCGATGCGCAGTGGGCCGAGCCGGAGGGCTTCTGGTGGCCCTTCCTCGGGTTCGACTTCCCGGCGATGGACCCGCACCGCCTGCTGCCGCTGCTCCGGGAGCGGCTCACGGACCCGTGGGTTCTGGCTGGGGAGGCGGCCGGGCTGGCGTACCTGGGGGCTATGTATCGGCGGGCCGGGCTCTCCAACGGGGAGCGCCGCCGCCACTTCCTCCGCACCGGGCACCTTCCGTACCCGCTGCGTCCGCGGCAGGGCTAGTCACCCGGCGGTCCTCGATGCCCTCAGCAGCATCCGGACCGCTACCACCACCAGGAACACCGCGAACATACGGCGCAGCAGTCCCTCGTTGATCCCGAGCGCCACCTGGGCGCCGAGCAGTCCCCCGACGATCCCGCCGGCACCGACCCGCAGCGCCGCCGGCCAGTCGACTCGCCCCGCCCTGGCGTGAACCCACGCACCGATGATCGTGGTCGGCACGATCACCGCCAGCGACGTCCCCTGGGCGAGTTGCTGGTCGAAGGAGGCGATCACGGCGAGCGCCGGAACGAACACCACGCCGCCGCCGATCCCGAGCGTCGCCGACAGCGCTCCTGCCGCCAGCCCGACCAGCGCGAGCGCCAATTCCGTCATGCCGACAGCCACAGCCGGACCGCGGCCAGCAGCAGTAGCGCCACGAACGCCCGCCGCAGCCACACCGCGGGGATCCTGGCGATGACTCGGGCCCCGGCATAGGCGCCGAGCCCGGCTCCGGCGAACAGGGCCACCGCCGCCAGCCAGTCGACCTCGCGGTTGGCGGCGAACGGCACCAGCGCCGCCGACGCCGATGCCACGATCGCGGCTACGGAGGTGGCGTGGGCCCGGTGCTGCGCCATTCCCAGCCACAGGACCAGCCCCGGCACCACCACGATTCCCCCACCTACCCCGAACAGGCCCCCGACGAACCCGGCGGCAACCCCCACCCCGGCCGCTTTGGCACGCGCGCTCACCCCCGGATCATAGAAACCGGGGGGTGGGTCATCGGGTGCGCGGCATGGCGGGTACCCGGGCGCCGACTACGCTCGGCGGGCTCCCGGACCGAGGTCAGCCCGTTGCGTCGCGTAGCCGTTCCTGCCCTGTTGGTGATGACCTTGGCGGCCACGGCGTGCGGCGACGCCGGCGGCGACACCACCACCACCGCCACCATCGCCCCGGGGACACCCAGCCCCGAAGAGGCGGTCCGGACCTGGGTTGCCGCAGTCAACGACGGAGACATGGCCAGCCTGGCAGCCGTCGTCCCCGACCCGCAGCTCGCATTGCTCGTGGCCATCGACAACTCGCTGGCGCTGGAGGACACCGCCGCCCTGGCCCGGGACGGCGTGCCCGCCGACTTGGCGGCCGCATACTGGGCGTCCTTCGAGCAGAACTTCGGCGAGTTCGCCGGGCTGCCGCTGGCCGACCTCGAGGTGGAGACGGCCGAGGAGTTCTCCGTCGACGAGCACCGGTTCGCGTCGGTGACGGTGGCGTTCCCAACCCGGATCGGGTCGTCGCAGTTGATCGCTTCCGAGGCAACTCCCGACCGCTGGCGGATCGACCCGCTCGCCAGCCTCGCCCCCGCCCTGCTCACCCCGCTGCGCTCCCTGGCGACCACGCTGCCCGCGGGTCCCGACGGCGACACGGTCCGGGCGCTTCTCGTCGAGGTGCTGCCGTCTCTGCGTGCGGCCGCCGACCAGCCCTCCGACGACGCGATCGGTGCCGACCAGCGTTTGGAGCTGGAGGCCCTGGTGAGATTCTTGGCGCCGCAGCTAGACGGTTGACGGTCAGCCGGCGATGCGCCGCAGCTCCGGCAGGACGTCCTTCCCGAGCATCTCGATGGTCCGCTCCTGGTCGAGCGATGTCATCTGGATGGTCGCGATGTCGGCGCCGATCTCTTCGATCAGCGGGCGGTAGGTCGCAACGATCTCGTCGGGTGTGGACACGATCGAGTAGCGGCCCAGCACCTCTTCCCGGGGAAGGTTGTCGGCCCGTTCCCTGAGAACCGCCGGGTCGACGGCTTCGAGCCGGCCCGGGGCCCGCAGGCCCCGCCACGCCGACAGCGCTTCCCAGGCCTCGTCCTCGTCTCCGGCCAGGATCGACCAGCGGGTAGCCAGGATCCGCGGGGCGTCGCGGCCTGCTGCGGCGGCGGCCTCCCGCGCCGGGGCGATGACCTTCTCGAACGTATCGGCCGGCACCTTGACGCTGGTGATGATGCCCTCTGCCTTCTGGGCGGCGAGAGCAGCGGACTTCGGGCCGCCGGCGGCCAGCCAGATCGGCACCCGGCCCACCGGAGGGCTGTAGAGCTTGGCGCGGTCGGTCCGGTAGTACTCGCCCGCATACGTCAGCTTCTCGCCGTCGAGGAGGCGGCGCATGATC
>CAYGCW010000024.1:8064-15958 GCA_964348465.1 uncultured Acidimicrobiia bacterium
CTCGGCGTACTTGGGGAAGTCGTAGCCGAGCGGCCCCTCGTTGATGTTCTCCCCGGTGCCGACCCCCAGGTCGAACCGGCCGCCGCTCAACCGGTCGATCGTGGCAGCCGCCTGCGCGACGACTGCCGGATGGAACCGGAAGAGCGGCGTGGTGACGCCGGTGGCGATGCCCAGACGCTCGGTGACCGAGGCGATGGCGCCGATCGTCGAGTAGGCAAACCCGGACGCTGACGTGTCGTCCACCCACGGATGGAAATGCTCGGACACGACGACGCCGTCGAACCCCGCCTCTTCGGCGAGCCGGGCATGGCGCACGAGGGTCTCGGGCTGGAACTGCTCGTGGCCGCAGAAGTAGTAGATGCGCGTCGTCACGGGTCCTCCGCATGGGCGAGCGCCCCACTCTAGGAAGGTGGCGCCGGCTCGCATGGTCGAGAAATCCGGGCGTGGGCCGGGCGCCGGAGTCATAATCGCAGTCGGCAACTGGGGAAGGGAAGACGGCCGGTTGGCGGCCCGGGAGAGGAGGCGGGATGCACACGTGGCAGAGATACGCTGCCGAGGCGTTTGGGACGATGGTCCTCGTCGGGTTCGGGACGGGCGCGATCCTGGCGGCCCAGGCCACCGGCAGCTCCCTGGTCGTGACGGTGCCGTTGGCGTTCGGCTTCGCGATGATCACCGGCCTCTACATCGTCGGCCACATCTCGCGTGGGTACTTCAATCCGGCCGCGAGTCTCGGCGCGTTCCTGGACCGGCGCATCGACCTCAAGGACCTGATCGGGTACTGGCTCGCCCAGTTCGCAGGCGGCATCATCGGTTCGCTGCTCCTCGCGGTCATCACCAGCCGCGTCGGGGTTGCGCTCACGTACACCCGACCGGGAGAGGGCGTCGGCACCGGTTCGGCGTTCCTGGCCGAGGTCATCTTCACGGCCGTGTTCGTGATGCTGATCCTCGGGGTGACGCGCAGTGAGTTCGCGACGCACGCGTATCCGGTGATCGGCCTCGGCCTGGCGACCGTCCACTTCATCGGCGTGCCGCTTTCCGGCGCCTCCGTCAACCCGGCGCGCTCGCTGGCGCCGTTCCTGGTCGGCGACTTCTCGGGTCTCGGCAGGCCCGACCTGTGGATCTACTTCGCAGGCCCGCTGCTGGGCGCCATCGTCGCCTGGGTCCTGTACAAAGTCGTCGTCGAAGGCGACACCGACCTCACCGACGACGTGAGGGGCATCGCCGACGCCACGTGAGGCCGCCGACGGCAGAGCGGCTCAAGTTACGGGCCGCTCCGCCCGAAGCAACCGGATGGAGGCCCGGACCGAGCTGATCCGGGAAGACTATGGACCCTCGCACCGTCACCGGCACCACCATTGCCGAACTCGTCTGGAACGCCCACCCGGACAGCGTCCGGCACACGGCGGCGACCGCGCCGTACACCCTCAGGTGGAGGATCATCGCAAGCTGATTCGCCGGTCGGCTCAGTGCAGGGCTCGCACCCCGATCGCGCCGAGGGCGACGAGTGCCGATCCGATCACCAGCACCCGTAGCTCCGGCCGCTTCCAGGTGGCGGTTAGCGCCCCTGCCGCCAGGATGGCCACCACGATCACCTGGAACAGGACGCCGCCGTCGGTGCGGGGGAGCAGAACCTCGATCATCGGCCTCCGGGCGAGGAATCTGCCATGACAGCAGACCGGGACCGGCGCGTCTCAACCGTTGGAGCGGACCTTGCCGGGATCGTCCCCCGCCGGGCCGTCGCCGCGTGCCTTGTCACGGCCATGCCCCTTGCCCGGCCGGTCCTTCTCGAAGCCCTTGAACTTCTCGAACGCCCTGGCCAGGGTGCTCACCTGCCGGCCGTGGGAGGGCAGCTCCGAGGGGGAGCGTCCCTCCAGCAAGTAGGCGTGGACGGCGGCGGAATGGCCGCGTCCCCGGGCCCGGCCCTGTGGGGCGTCCTTGCCTTCCCGATTCGCTTTGCGTTCGGCGGCCGCATCGAGGGCCGCGGCGGCCCGCTCCAGGCCCCGGGCTTTGCCGGCGCCGTCCGGTTCGGCTGCTGCTGCGGCGAGGCTGCGGGCGCCGGCCACGCCATCTTGCAGCGCGGCCATCGCGAGATCGACCTCCGGGACGGTCGCCGCGGCGCCGGCTGCCGGTGCGAGAAGCGCGGCCGCGAGGACCGCGGCGAAGGCGGCGCTGAGCCGTCGCATCACGACGCCTCCGCGGACGTCACGGCGCCGAGGTGTTCGGGGCACAGGACTTCCAGCGAGGCGCCGGCCACGACGCCGGCCACCCTGGCTCGCTCCGCGTCGGTGTCGTCCGTCTCGACTTCCGCCAGCGCACCGAGGTAGGCGGACAGGACCTGGTCGACCCGGGCGCCGGTATCCACCTTCTCACAGATCACTCTGCCGGTCGAGATGAAGGTTTCGGGGTCTGCCAAGGCCGCTCCCTCGTACCGGGTCCCGGCCAGCCCGGCGTCGATGGCGCCGATGAGCACGGTCAAGTCGGGAGGCGGGGCCGGCGATGCCGTCGAGTCGGGCGTCGCCGGCGCTCGCTCGCTCGTGTCGACCATCACCGGCTCGCCGGTTCCGCAGGCGGCCAGCAACAGCATCGCGACGAGGCAGAGCCGAATCATGTGAGGTCCCATCGGCGCCGCCGCCGGCCATCTTGAACCGGCCGGCTCCAGATTGTCGGTTTTGCGTCATTCGAGGCCCAGACGCGGAACAGGCGGCGCAGTGGCTCTGTTGTACCGGTTGCCGATGCCCCTCCCCAGCCCTTCTCAGCGATCCCACCGCCTCGCCGCCGCCGCGGCGGCGCTGCTGCTGATCGGCGCGGCGTGCGGCGTCACGGGCGGGACCGACGCCACCCCGGCGGCGAACACGACGCCGCTTGCCGAGCCGCCGACCTCCGCGGAGCCCAGCCCGGCCGGCGGCCTGCCGGAGGGGCCTTCCGCGCTCCGGGACCGCACCAACGACGCCTTTCCGGAGCCGCTGGTCGATCCCAGGGACATCATCTCGGGCGGGCCGCCGCCGGACGGCATCCCACCGATCGACGATCCGGAGTTCCTGTCGATCACGGCAGCCGACGCCTACCTCGAGGACGACGAGCCGGTGGTGGCCCTGGAGATCGACGGCGACGCCCGCGCCTATCCCGCCCAGGTGCTCATCTGGCACGAGATCGTCAACGACGTGGTCGGGGGCGTGCCGGTCTCGATCACTTACTGCCCTCTGTGCAACTCCGCCGCCACCTACGTACGGGAGGTTCGCGGCGTCGAGACGACGTTCGGCACGTCGGGCAGCCTGTTCGCGTCGGCGCTGGTGATGTACGACCGGGCGACCGAGTCGCTGTGGACGCACTTCGACGGCCGGGCGGTGGTCGGGCTGCTCACCGGAGAGCAGCTGGAGACCGTCCCCTCGCCGCTGCTGGCGTGGTCCGACTTCAAGGACGCGTACCCGGATGGCCTCGTTCTCGACCGTGACCGCACCGGCTTCTCGCGGCGCTACGGCGCCAATCCCTACGTCGGGTACGACGACCCGGAGACGTTCCCGTTCTTGTTCATCGGCGACCCCGACACCAGGGCCGCCGCCATGCAGCGGGTCGTCGGCGTCACTCTGGGCGACGAGGCCAAGGCGTACGCGCTCGAAGCCGTCTCCGGCGGCGAGGCAGCGGCGACCCACGACAACATCGGCGGCCGGCCCATCGTGGTCTTCTGGGAGGCGGGCCAGGCGTCGGCGCTGGAAGACAGCAGCATCGCCGGGGGTCGGGACGTCGGCTCGGTCGGCGTGTTCGTGCCCGATGTCGACGGCCAGGCCCTCACGTTCTCGGTGCAGGACGGCGTCTTCGTAGACGACGAGACCGGCAGCTCTTGGAACGTCACCGGCATGGCGGTATCGGGTCCCTTGGCCGGATCGCAACTCGAGCGGCTGGCGCACCTCGACACGTTCTGGTTCGCCTGGGCGACGTACCGGCCGGAGACGGAGCTGGTCACCGACCTCTAGGTCAGAGGTTGCTCAGCTCGCCGATCTGGTGGCGGGCGGCGGCGAGGCGGTCGGCGATGACCTTGGCCATCCGCCGGGTGACCACATAGCCCAGCTCGTGATTGCGCCCGAACAGCTCTCGCAGGCAGGCGGCGTCGAACACGATCGCCTGTACCGGGGTGCGGGCGTGGGCGTCGAACGTCCACTCGTAAGGGGGAAACAGCCACGACCATCCGAGGGCGTCACCCTCCTTGAGGAGCTGGATGGTCATCTCGTGGTAGGCGTCCTTGGGCAGCTCGAGGGCGACCATCCCGGTGCGGATCAGGTAGAAGTGATCGGCCGCGTCCCCCACCCGGAAGATCCCGGCGCCGCTCTTGAACTGCACCAGCTCGGCGCAGGTGGCAAGGCCGGCCAGACCTTCCTCGTCGATGTGCCGCAAGAACGGATGCACCCGTAGGTGGTGCGCCACCGAGGCGCCGCTGCCGACGCTGTTCGCCACGAACCGCTCCTCCTTCTGGGTCTTCTCCAGGCTAGGCGAGTCCTACCCGGTGCTCATCCCGACCAGGCGGCGCTCGGCGATCCGGGTGCGGGCGGTGGCGGCGTAGACGGTCGTGAACAGCCCGCCCTGGGTGAGGACGACCGCCGCGCCCGAGGCGATGTCCAGGTGGTAGGACAGGTAGACGCCTGCGAACCCCGACGCCGCTCCGATCGCCACCGCCAGAGCCAGCATGCGGGAGAAGCGGTCGGTGAGGAGCCGGGCGACGACGGGTGGGATCACCAGCGCGGCGGCGATCATCGTCACGCCGATGAGCTGCATCGAAGCGATGACGGTGGCCGCCAGCAGCAGCGCGAACAAGGCGTCCAGGCGGGCGGTAGCCACTCCGAACACGCTGGCGACCTCCGGGTCGAAGGTCATGAACAGCATCTGACGGTATGTCGCCAGTATGACGATCCCCACCGCTGCCGCCACGCCGGCCAGCGCCAGGATGTCGATCATCTCGATGCCGAGGACGTTGCCGAACAGCGCTGCTTCGAAGTTGCGCGTGAAACTGCGGTGGCGGCTGATCAACGCCACCCCGACCGCGAAGCTGGCGGTGGTGATCACCCCGATGGCGGCGTCGGCGCCGATGGAGCGCCGGCGGGCGACCCGGTTGATCATGAGGCCAGACGCCAGGCCCCAGACCCCAGCCCCGAGGTAGAAGTTGATCCCGGCGACGAAGCTGGCGACGGCTCCGCCGAACACGGCGTGGCTGAGGCCGTGGCCGATGTAGCTCATGCCCCGCAGCACGACGTAGGTGCCGACCAGGGCGCACAGCGCGCCGGCGATCGTCGCCACCACCAGCCCGTTGACGAAGAACCCCAGCTCGAACGGCTCAAGCAATGTGCTCATCGGAGTCTCCATGGAGCGGCACGACGGTGGTGTCGTGGCGGTCGATGACGATGGGGTGGCCCTCGTGCTCGATGATCTCCATCTCCGCCCCGAAGGCGTCGAAGAGCACGTCCGGCCGCAGCACCTCGGCCGGAGGGCCCTGCGCCATGACCCTTCGGTTGACCACCGCGATCTCGGGCAGGTGGGCGGCGACCCCGTTGAGGTCGTGGGTGGTGAGCACCACGGCGATCCCGCGCCGGGCCAAGCGCCGCAGCAGCTCCACCATGTCGAGACGGGTCTTGACGTCCACGCCGGCCATCGGCTCGTCGAGCAGGATCACCTGGGGGTCGGAGATCAAAGCCCGGGCCACGAAGACCCGCTGCTGCTGCCCCCCGGACAGCTCGCGGATGTGGCGTCCCTCCAGATGCCCGATCCCGAGGTCGTGCAGCAGCGAGTGGACCGCGGCTCGCTCGGCGCCGGTGTGCCACGGGGTGCGGGCCCGCGGGGCGTTGGCCATGAGGATCACCTCGTCGACGGTGACCGGGAAGTACCAGTTGACGGTCTCGACCTGCGGCACGTAGCCGATGCGCACGCCCGCCGCCCGCTCGACCGACCCGACGCGCGGCGCCAGCGCCCCGGCCAGGAGCTTGAGAAGGGTGGTCTTGCCGGAGCCGCTCGGCCCCACCACGCCGAGCAGGTCGCCGGCCGCCACCTCGAGGTCGACGCCGCTCAGGACCACCTGGCGCTCGTAGGCGAACGACACGTCCCGGCAGGCGATCAGGGCCTCAGAGGGCATACTCGGCCTCGTCGCAGATGTTCGAGGTGTCGACGCCCGCCAGCGCCGAGGCGTCGCCGCCCAGGGCGGTCACGATCGTCGTGTAGTCGAAGGCGAGCAGGCCCAGCAGCGAGTGCTCGGGGTCGCCGGGCTCACCAGGGAGGTCGTCGTCGCGCAGGTCGTCGACGTAGCGGGCGCCGGTTTCGTTGGCGATGGTCTCGAGCACCGGGCTGTCGAACACCTCCGACCCGAAGATCGCTGGGACCCCGGCCGCCTCGATCTGGTCGATCAGGTCGCCGACCTCGCGCGGGCTCGGCTCTGTGAAATCCGACGGCTGGACGGCTCCGATCACCCGCCAGCCGTAGTCGCGAGCGAAGTACGGAAACGAGTCGTGGTAGGTGAGCAGCAGGCGGCGCTCCGGCGGGACGGTGGCGGTGGCGGCGCGCATGGCGTCGCCGAGGGCCTCGAAACGCGCCGCCAGCGCGGCGGCGTTGGCCCGGTAGTCGGCGGCGCCCTCCGGGTCGATGCGGGCCAGCTCCGCGGCGGCCAGTTCGGCGTAGCGGGCGGCGTAGGCGGGGTTGGTCCACAGGTGGGGGTTGGGGTCGCCCTGCGATTCCGGGAACGAGAAGTCGAAGATGTAGTCCTCAGGTCCGATCGTGCCGGCCCCCAGCTCCACGATCTCGACGCCGGCGCCGACGTTGGCGGCGGCCAGGCGGATCGTCGGGATCTCCAGGCTGAGCCCGTTCACGATGACCAGGTCGGCGTCGGCCAGCTCTCCGGCGTCGGAGGGGCGAGGCTCGAAGGTGTGCGAGTTGACGCCTTCGGGGACCAGCCCGACGACCTGGGCCCGGCCGCAGGCGACGTTGGCGACGATGTTGGTGATGGGGGAGACGGTGGTGATCACCAGCGGGCGGTCGTCGCCGGCGGTGTCGTCACCGTCGCCGCACGCGGCCAGGGCGGCCGCCAGCATGGCGGCGGCGGCCAGGAGTGCGGCACGGGGGAGCACGGGCATCGTCCTCCAAGGTGTCGGCTCTTATTGCGAGCAGGTTGCAACAAGGAGTATCGGCGCGCCGGCCCCGGCAGTCAAGCGCTTCCGGCCGCACACTCGCGGCAGCGGCCCGACAAGGCGAAATGGAGCCCGCCGGCCTCGAACCCGTGGCGCTCTGCGACCTCGCTGAGCAGAGGCCGGATGTCGGCGAGCGGCACGTCGACCGAGCGGCCGCAGCCGTCGCACACCAGGTGGTGGTGAGGGGCGTCGTCGGCGAAGTGGTAGACGCCCGGCCCGTGGCCGAGGTGGACGTGGCGCAGGAAGCCGAGCTGCTCGAGCTTCTCCAGCGTCCGATACACCGTGGACTGGTCGAGGTCGCCCTGCGCTGTTGCTCGGGCCCGTTCGAGGATGTCGGCCGCCGAGAGATGCTCCCGGTGCGACTCGGCCAGCACCGCGCAAATCGCCCGCCGCGGCCCGGTGATGCGCAATCCCTCCCGGCGGAGGGCCTCGATCAGGTCGTCGCGGGTCACGTGCATGATCCCGCCGATGGTACGCTGCAGAGGAGCCCGCCCAATCGGAGAGGTAGGGATGCGGCTCCTGAGATGGCCCGTCGGCGCCTTTGCGTTTGCGCTATTGCTGCCCCTGTTGGGCCAGGTTGGCGGTGCCCCGGTGAACGCCCCAGGGTCGTCCGGTTCGCTCCTGGAGGATCCGGCTGCGACCGCTCGCTCCTCCATCTCGCCGCCGAACATCGTGCTGATCAACACCGACGACCAGCGCTGGGACACCGTGGAGTTCATGCCTGCGGTCCAGAG
>CAYGCW010000024.1:15968-16298 GCA_964348465.1 uncultured Acidimicrobiia bacterium
ACTTTCACGAACAGCTTCGTGCCGACCCCGGTGTGCTGTCCGTCACGGGCGAGCCTCATCAGCGGCCAACACGCTCATACGAACGGCGTCCTCGGCCAAGGCGGTTCGTTGGGGGGCTACGCCGCTTTTGACGACATCCAGGGCCTGGCGCCGATACTGTCGGCGGCCGGGTATCGAAACGGGCTCTTCGGAAAATACCTCAATGGGTATTCGCTGCTGGGTCTGCCATATGACGAGGTGCCGCCCGGGTGGGATCGGTGGTTTGCGACCGAGGAGCGGTACTACGGGTACTTGGCCAACGACGACGGCGCCGTGCGCAATTTCGGCACA
>CAYGCW010000025.1:0-16076 GCA_964348465.1 uncultured Acidimicrobiia bacterium
AGCCGCACCGCCGGCCGACCTCGCCGAGGACGGCGGGACGACGGTGGTGCTGGAGAACTTCACCGGGAACCTGTTCGTCAAGGGCAGCCACTTCCGGGTGAGGGCACGCGGCCGCATGGTCTTCGTCGCCAGGGGCAAAGGCATCGCCTTCCTCCACGGACGAGGAGTGTGGCGCACGCTCCACAACCGGGGGAGGTGGTCCGGCGACCGGCTGGACATCGCCGCTTGACGGTGGGACGCCCAACGTCTGGGAGGTCCCGACCGGGGCCTCCCAACGCGTTCAGCGGCGGACGGCCATGCCGAGCGCTTCCAGAAAGACGGACACGAGAACGCCGGCGATCAGCACGCCCACCGCGATGAGCGCCAGTGCCCTGCCCCTGCGCACGCCGAAGACGTAGGCGGCGAGCGACCCGCTCCACGCCCCCGTGACCGGCAGCGGGATGGCAACGAACGTGATCAGCGCCAGGTCACGCAGCCGCTCGAAGCGGCGGCTGTGGCGGCGCTCGGTGTGTCCGGAAAGGCGGTCGATGACCCGGTGCAGAAGCGGCCAGTGACGCTCCGCCCACCCCGCCACCGGCGGCAGGAGCCACAGGATGAACGGCACCGGCACCAGGTTTCCGAGCACGGACCACCAGTAGGCCTCGAACCCCCCCATCTCGAAGAGGCCCCGCCCGACGGGGATGGCGCCCCGCAACTCGATGATGGGCACCATGGCCAGCACCACCACGGCCAGCGGCCCCGGCAGCGCGTCCACCCACTCGATGATCGCTTCCCGCATGAGGCCGCAACCCTATCTCGCCCCCGACGGGGGTAGTGGCCACCCCGGCGGAGGCGCCGGGACGGGACAGGCGCGCCGGAACCGGCGGATCAGCCCCGCAAAACCCGCCTGGGCCGCAAGCGCACCCCACCCGTGCCGAGCATCGCCGCTCAGCCCCTCACCATGGCGGCCACCTCGGCGAGCGCGGCGATGAAGTCGGGACGACGGCGAGAGCCGGGAACCACGCAGACGAAGCCATCGGCTCCGAGCGCCGCGTACTCGGCGGCACGGGCCGCCGCCTGCTCCACCGTCCCCACCAGGCCCACCTTCTCGATGTCGCCCATCCAGGCGAGATGGGCCCGGCCGACCTCCAGCGCCGCCTCTGCTTCTTCGGGCGTGCGGCCCACCGCCGCCGGGATCTGCAGCGTGGTCCGCACCTGCCTCCCGCCGGCCGCCTCCATCACCACGGCGCGCGCTTCGGCGAGCGTCGGCAGCAGGCGGGCCGGGCAGTTCCACGCGTCGGCGCGTCGTCCGGCGAATCGCCGCATCACCTCCCCGCCCGTGCCGATCACGAGCGGCGGGCGCGGCTGTTGCAGCGGCGTCGGGTGGCAGTACGCCCCGGAGAGCTGCACGTACTCGCCGTCGTAGTCGACGGGGCCGCCTGCGAACAGCAGGTCGATGGCTTCGACAGCCTCCTTGAACGCAGCCACGCGCCCGGCCGGGGCGGGGAAGTCGTAGCCGAACGCCTGGTACTCGCCCTCGTACCAACCTGCGCCAAGGCCGAGGTCGAGCCTCCCGCCGGAGGCGTGATCGAGGGTCGCGGCCATCTTCGCCAGCAGGCCGACGTTGCGAAACGAGACGCAGTTGACCAGATGCCCGAGGCGGACTCGCTCGGTCATGCCGGCGACCGCCGCCAGCGCCGTCCACGCCTCGAAGACGCCGTCTTCGGGCTGGAAGGGCGCCAGCACGTGGTCGGCGAGCCACACGCTGTCGAGTCCATGCTCTTCGGCCGCCAGGGCATCGGCGGCCAGGTAGTCCCATTTCGTGCGGAACTGCGAGAGGATCAAACCGAACTCCACCATGCCTCCTCAGAGCCGCTGGATGGCAGCCCAGGCTACCGGCGGACCGGTTCGCCCGACGAACCGGCCTCGGCGCCGAGCGGTGGCGCCAGCGCCCGGAACGCCACCGGCGACACCACCGCGGTCACCGCCACCAGCAGGATGGCGCCGGCAGCCAACTCGGTGCTGAGCAGGCCCAGCTCCTCGCCCAGGTCGGCGAGGGCGATGATCACGCTGAGCTGCCCCGCGAGGAGGATCCCGGCCGCCAGCGCCTCCCGGACCGGAACCCGCCGCAGCACCAAGGCCATCGAGGGGATGACCTTCACGGCGATGGCGACAGCGATCAGGCTCACCGCGGCCCCCAGCACCACCGGGTCGTCGAGCCTGTTCACGGGGAAACGAATCCCGACGTTGATGAAGAAGATCGGGATGAAGAACCCGAAGGCGAAGCCGCTCAGGCGCTTCTCGAGCGTGCCGGTGTTGCGGAACACGAACGCAAACAGGGCCCCGGCGAGGAAGGCTCCCAGGATCGCTTCGATGCCGAGCGCCAAAGACACGCCCACGAACACGAACATCAGGGCCAGGCTGGTGCGGATGCCCATCTCGTCGGGGTCGTCCTCGCTGAACAGCCGCTTGAAGCGGTCGGGGTACCACCAGGCCGCTCTCCGCACGACCACCAGCGTGAG
Organism: uncultured Acidimicrobiia bacterium; assembly: GCA_964348465.1. Classification (GTDB taxonomy): domain Bacteria; phylum Actinomycetota; class Acidimicrobiia; order Spongiisociales; family JAOTWH01; genus CAYGCW01. The sequence continues at coordinate 2,502 of CAYGCW010000025.1, forward strand.
CGCCATCCCGGTGAACAGGACCGGGATCGACAGCAGACCGAAGCCGAAGCCTTGCTCGACCCACACCCCGAGGATCACGATCCCGATGAGGCTCAGAAACTCGGCCAGGAGCGCAGTGATCAGGATCAGCTGGCCGAGCTCCGTGCCGCCCCGACGCGTCACGCGCAGCGCCGGCACCACGATGCCGACCGAGGCCGCCGACATGAGCAGGGTGATGAACAGCCGCTGGTTGGTGCCCTCGACGTCGAGAAACCCGGCCCCGATCCACGACGCGATGGCGATGGCGACGAACAGGCTCAGCCCGACGGCGATCTGGGCGGGCCCCTGGCGTTCGATCCGCTCGAAATCGACCTCGAACCCCGCGAGGAACATCAGCATCAGCAGCCCCAGCTCGGCCAGCAGGGCGATCGACTCCTGGTCGCCGACCTCGATGAGCTTCAGCACGTCGGGGCCGATCAGCGCCCCGAAGACGATCTCGAGAACGATGGCCGGCAAGCCGATGCGGCCGGCCAGGAGCGGCAGCCCGAACGCGGCCGCGCCGATCAGCACGAACGCCTCGGCGCGGGGCAGGACCTCGGCGGCGAGCACGAACGGGTCGGTCATGGGCGCGCGCGTCGCGGCGGGACCAGGCGCAGCGACGCAGACGGCATGCGGCGCAGCACCGTAGCGGCCAGGCCCGGCTGGAGGGGAGTGGGCGGCCGCGCCGGCGTCGCCAGCACCACGAGCCCGCCCCCGCCGAGCTCGTCGATCTCACCCGCCCGCACCACGCGACGCCGCGCTTGCACGCCGACGGCCTCGGCTTCGGCGCGCAGGCGTTTGGCCACCCGCTGCGCCCTGCGCACGCTCTCCTCGGCACCGACCGGGACCGCCTCGGCGATGGCCAGCGCGGTGAGCGTGACGTCGCCCGCCGACGCCAGGTCGACCGCCGCCCTGGCCGCAGACACACCGCGCGGTTCCTCGCGTACGGCAACGGCGATCTGCGAATAGCTCTCCAATCCTCTGGCGAAGAGGACGGGTAGCTGGTGGCGCATCGCCGCCCGGACGGCCCGCGGGGCGGCCAGCCGCATTGCGAAGTCGCTTCCCGCAGGCGCGGGGAGGACCACCAGGCCGGCGCTCTCCTGTTCGGCGATCGCGGCGAGCGCCCGCCCCGGGGGGCCGGCCACCGGCCGCAGCCGGACCTCGAGGCCGCCCACCGCCTCGGTGAGATCGTCGAGTGTCTGCTCCAAGCCGGAGCGGGAGGCTTCGTCGCCGATCGTGGCCGGATCTCGGTGGACGACGAGCAGCGCCTCGGCCCAGCTGTTGCGAGCCACGTGAACCGCTTCCACCAGCGGGCCTTCGGCATCCGTCTCCGAGTCGACCGCCACCGCGACGTATCGGCCGAACGCGGCGGGAAAGCGCGCCTGCTGCGCCGTGAAGGCCCGGACGATCAGCGCGTAGTCGGTGGCCGCGCCGACAACGGTGACCGTGTCACCCGCCTCGAGGCGATCGTGGCCGTGCGGGACGAAGGCCCGGCCGCCCCTGAGGATCGCCGCCACCAGCCAGCGGGGGCTGTGCAGCTGGGCCAGGGTCTTGCCGCGCACCGGAGACGCCTCGTCGATCCGCACCTCCACCGCCTCGGCGAGGCCGCCGGCGAACGGCACCGTGGAGATGCGACCCGGTTCCAGGCTTATCTCCACCCGGCGCGCGGCCAGCCGGTCCGGCGATATCGCGGGGATGCCCGCCTCCCGGTAGTCGGAGAGGCGCTCGGGGTCGGAGGCCACCGCAGCCACCCGCACCACGCCGGCCTCCTGAGCCAGCCGGCATGCTTCGAGATTCACCGAGTCGTCGTCGGTGGTGGCCACCAGGGCGTCGGCGCGGCTGAGCTGCGCCATGTCCAACACCACCCGGCTGGATCCATCGCCCACGAACTCGTCGAGATCCCGCACCTTGCGGGCGCGGGCCAGTTTGGCGGGATCGACGTCGATCGCCGAGACCTGCCAGATGTCGCTGAGCCCCCGGAGCAGGATGCGGGTGACGTCGCCGGCACCGACCACGATCAGCCGCATCGCGCCCTCCCCCGCCTCACTCGTCGCCTCCGACGACCGGTTCGGGCACGAGAAGCACCGACACCGCCGAACGCCGCACCACGTGTCCCACCGAGCCGAGCGACCACACCCTCGGAGCCCGGTCGGGAGCGTCGACGACGAGGAGGCTGCGATCCCCCGCCACTTCGTCCAGCGCCCGCACCGGGTTGCCCTCCTTGTCCACGCGGCGCACGCCCACTCCCTGTACGGCGGCCTCCTCGCGCAGCTGCGCCACGGCCTCGGCGACGTCCATGCCCTCGTCCTCGGTGACGAACGGCGGCGGGCGCACCGCCGCCGCGATGAGACGGGCGTTGCCGCGCGCCGCCAGATCGGTGGCCGCGTGAGCGGCGCTCCCCCATCCGGCGGCTTCGGTGACCGGCACGACCACCGACGACCACGGATGGGACCCCCTCGACACCAGGACGGGCCGGTGGATCGACTGGGCCGCGCCGACGATCGAGACTGCCCGTCGCCATGCGGTGAGGCGCCCCGGGCCGGGCGGGTCCACGACGATCACCCCCGCCGCCCCGGTCACGTCGGGCGTGAAGAGCGCCGCAGCCGGGTCGGCGGCGGGCTGCGGCTGCACCTCGAGCCCGGCGGCCGCCTCCCGCACCGAAAGCAACCAGCCCCCGACGTGCGGACCGTCCTCGGGGTGCACCACGAGCAGGGTGCGAGCTGCGCTGACCCAGGCCAGGTGGATCGCTTCGGCCACCGAACCTTCGACTGCGTCCGGGCCGGTGAGAGCGACCGCGATCGCCTCGCCGAAGTCGAGCGGGAAGCGTGCCTCCCCCGCGGTGAACGTGTGGACGATCTGGGGGTACTCGGCGACGGTGCCGACCACGGTCACGTGGTCGCCGGGTTCGAGAATCGTCGAGCCGTGCGGAACGATCAGCCGACCATCGCGCAGGACCGTCACCACCAGCCAGCTCTCGGAGTGCAGTTCGCCGAGCGACCGCCCCCGTACCGGCGAGTCGGGAGCGATCCGAAACTCGAGGGCCTCGACGCCGCCGCCGGCGAACGCCGCCGCGGAGACCCGGCGCGGCTCCAGATAGACCTCGACGCGCCGGGCCGCCATCTGGTCGGGGGCGAAGGCGGCCACGTCGAGGGCGCGGTAGTCGGGCAAGCGGTCCGGATCGTCGGCGAGGGCGGTGACGGCGGGAACGCCGACGTCGCGGGCGATCCGGCAGGCGGCCAGGTTGACGTCGTCGTCGTCGCTGGCCGCGACGAGAGCGGTCGCTTCCTGCAACCCGGCGCCGGCGAGGACCTCGTGCCGCCCGCCATCGCCGCGCACCGCGTCAACCGACCGCACCGACTCGGCGAGGGTGAGCTTGTCCTGGTCGGGGTCCACGACGGAGACGTCCCAGGCGTCGCCGAGCCCGCGGAGCAGGTCGCGGGTGGCCCCGCCGGCGCCGACGACGATCAGGCGCATGGCGTCACCCGGCAGCGATCACACCGAGAAGCGGACGAGAACGACGTCATCGTCGGCCACAAGGTAGTCCCTGCCCTCGACGCGAACGTGACCCGCCGCCTTGGCGGCGTCCCAACCGCCCGCGCCGACCACGTCGCCGATCGACGCCACCTCGGCGCGGATGAATCCTCGCTCGAGATCGGAGTGGACCTTGCCGGCAGCGGTCTTGACGGTGGCGCCGCGCCTGACCGTCCAGGCGTGCGCCTCCTTGGGGTTCAGGGTGTAGAAGCACAGGAGACCGAGGGCGTCGTACGACGCTCGCACCATCGTCGCCAGCGCCCCCTCCCCCAATCCGAGGCCCTCGAACAGCTCGGCGCGTTCGTCCGGATCGACCTGGGCGGCCTCCTCTTCCAGCTTCGCCGAGAGCACCACCACCGGATCCCCGGCCGGAACCACCGCCCGCACCTGTTCGACCCGACCCCCCGGGTCGGCCTCGTCCTCCCCGACGTTCACCACCCACACCGCCGGCTTGAGCGTGAGGGGGGCCAGGTCGCGAAAGGCCGTCGTCGCCTCATCACCCCACTGCTCGGAACGCAGCGGCCGTCCGGCTTCGAGCACCTCGGCGGCCCTGGCGATTGCGGCGGCGGCGCCTCTCTTGGAAGGATCGGCGGTCGCCTCCTTGGCGATCTTCTCGCGGCGGCGGCCGAAGACCTCGGCATCGGCCAGGGCCAGCTCCAGCAGCAGCTCCTCGGCCTGGCCGACCGGATCGGTGCCGGACTCGGTGGACGGCACGGCCTCGGATGCGAACGCCCGCAGCACGACGGCCAGCGCTTCCATCTCTCGCAGCCGTCCGAGGAACTGGGCGCCGAGACCCCCACCGTGGCCAGGCTTGGCCATTGCCGGCAAGTCGAGCAGATCGAGGGTGGCGTGGACCGTCCGGTGGGAACCCTCCAGCTCGGCGGCCCGCTCCAGCATCGCGTCCGGCACCTGGGCGACGCCGACGTTGGGCTCCGTGGTCGAAAACGGGTGCGGCGCCGTCGGGGCGGCGAGGCCAGTGAGCGCGCTGAACAGCGTCGTCTTGCCGACGTTGGGGTAACCGAGGATGCCGATCCGAGCCATGAACGCGGCGAGCGTAGCCGGGCCAGGCCCCTCAGCCGCCCCCCGGCCGCGATCAGCCGCTCACCCGTCGGCCACGGCGCCCGACGCCAGGAGGCGAGCGACGGCGTCACCGGCGAGTCCCCAGTCGGCCAAGGCCGCGGCGGTGTGCTCGCCGGGCCGCGGCGGCGGTCCCTGGATGGCGCCCGGCGTGCGGCTGAAGCGAGGCGCAGGGGCCGGCTGGGTCACGCCGTCAACGTTGGTGAACGTGCCCCGCGCCGCGTTGTGGGGATGCTCGGGCGCCTCGGCCAGCGGCAGCACCGGCGCACAGCACGCGTCGCTGCCGGCGAACGCGTCCTCCCACTCGGCCTGCGTGCGGGATGAGAAGACCTCGGTGAGGCGCCGGCGCAGCTGCGGCCAGCGGGACCGGTCGTGCTGGTGGCCCAGGTCCTCCCCGGCCAGCCCGGTGCGATCCAGCAGCTCGGCGTAGAACTGCGGCTCGAGCGCGCCGACCGCCACGTAGCGGCAGTCGGCGGTCTCGTAGGTGTCGTAGAAGGGCGCCCCGCCGTCGAGGAGGTTGGCGCCCCGCTCCGCCGTCCAGAGTCCGTGGGCGGCCATGCCGTGGAACATCGTGGTCAGGACGGCGGCCCCATCCACCATGGCGGCGTCGATCACCTGCCCCCGGCCCGACTTCTCCCGCTCGAACAACGCGCAGGCGATGCCGAAGGCGAGGAACATGGCCCCGCCCCCGAAATCGCCGACGAGGTTGAGGGGCGGCACCGGTGGGGCACCGGCGGGGCCGATCGGGTGCAGCGCCCCGGCGAGCGCTATGTAGTCGATGTCGTGGCCGGCCGTCTGCGCCAGGGGGCCCTCCTGGCCCCAGCCGGTCATCCGCCCGTACACCAGCCGGGGATTGCGGGCCAGGCATTCCTCCGGCCCGAGCCCGAGTCGCTCGGCGACGCCGGGACGGAAGCCCTCGATGAGGACGTCGGCGCGCTCGACGAGGTCGAGCACCACCCCCGGACCGTCAGGGTGCTTGAGGTCGACGGCCACGGAGCGGCGTCCTCGATTGAGGAGGTCGGCCGCAGGGTCGAGGGCCACGCCGTGACCGCCCGGGCGGTCGACCCGCAACACGTCGGCACCCATGTCCGACAGCAGCATGGCGCAGAACGGACCCGGCCCGATTCCTGCGATCTCGACGACCCTGGCTCCCTGCAGCGGTCCCATCGCGTCTCCCTTCGGCCGGGCAGCGTACCGGGTGACGCGGCCGTAAGCTCTTCTCGCATGGTCGAGTCCACCGACCCCGCCTACTACAACACCGTCGACCAGGTCGTCCACGTCGACTGGGTGCTGGCCAAGCTCGCCCGCATCGAGCTGCTCCGCAAGTCGATCGCCACCTTGTGGCCGACCGGCCATCCGACCCGGATGGTTCACGTGGCGGGAACCTCCGGCAAGGGCTCCGTGTGTCGGCTTCTCGAAGCGGGGTTCGGCACCGGCGGGCGGGCAGGGGCGTACCTCAACCCGCACCTGTTCGACTACCGAGAACGGTTCAGCATCGACGGCGCCCCTCCCCCACGGCCCGACGTGACTGCGGCGTGGGAAGAGGTCGTCCGGCCGTACTGCGTGGCGCTGGCCGCGGAGCGCGGGGATGTCCACCGCTTCGCCGAGGCCGGGCTGCTCATGGCCCTCACCTTGTTCGATCGGGCCGGGGTGGAGTGGGCCGCCGTGGAGACCGGGCTCGGCGGACGGTACGCACCGTCGTGTGCCCTCGACGTCGAAGCCGGCGTCCTCACCAACGTCGGCGACGATCACCCCGTCAGCCTCGGCACGGAGCCCTGGCAGCGGGCTCTCGACAAGGCCGGCATCGCCCGGCCCGGCGTCCCCATGTTCACGGCCGAGCAGGACCCGGAACTGCTGGCCTTCGTCGCCGGCGTCTGCGACCGGGCCGGCGCACCGCTGCACCCGCTCGGTCCTGCCGACGAGGCCGCCGCCCGCGAGTTGCTGACCGCCGCCGACATCGTTCCCGGCGGCCTGCTCGAAGCGGAGGTGCAGGGCCGGAACGCGGCCCTGGCGCTGGCTGTGCTGCGCCACCTGATGCCGGGGACCTCTGCGGAGCGTTTGGTCGCGGGAATGGCTGCCGTCGAGTTCCCCGGCCGGCTCACCGAGGTCGAGGACGGCGTGTTCGCCGACATCGCCCACAACCCCGACAAGCTGGCGGCGCTCGCCGGAGAGGTCGAGCGGCGCTTCGCGAACCGCAGTCGCATCTTCGTGGTCGGGCTCTCCGGCTCCCGCCCGGCTACGGCACTGCTCGGCCGGCTGGTGCCCCTTGCCAAGGCGCTCATCGTGACGACGCCGCCGTACCGGGGCCGCCCGGCGACCGAGGTCGCCGCAGAGTTGTCGGCGGCCCACCCGGATGCGCCGGTCGAGGTCATCGACGACCCGCACCGGGCCATCGCCAGGGCCCGCGAGCTGCGCGGCGGCACCGACGTAGTGGTGGTGACCGGGTCCACCTACGCGGTCGACGCCGCCCTCAACCCCGATCCCTACCTGCGTCACCTCAACGCCACCATGGGCTGGCGCCATCGCAACGCGGTGCCGGAGCCCGGCCAGCCGCCGCCGGGCGCCTCCGGGTAGTCGCGACCCGAGCTCGAACCCGTCTCGCCCCAGGCTCAAGACTCGAGGACGATGGTGTTCCCGGTGGCGGGCTCCTTGTCGAGCACGATCAGGTCCTCGATGCGGTGCCGCATCTCGGGCACGTGTGAGACCAGCACCACGAGACGATCGGGGGAATCGGCGACCAGGCGCTCGATGCCCTCCATCGCCAGGTCGAGGTGCTCGCTGTCGAGGCTGCCGAACCCTTCGTCCAGGAAGAAGGCGTCGAGGCGCCCGCCGCGGCGGGTGACCATCTCCGCCAGGGCCCGCGCCAGGGCCAGCGAAGCCAGGAACGTCTCGCCTCCCGACAGAGAGTCGGCCCGGCGCTCCGCATCGGCGGCGGCGAGGTCGACGACGTCGAACCCCGGGGTGAACCGGTAGCGCCCACCGGAGAGCAGCTCGAAGCGCTCGCTCCCGAGGTCGGCGAGGCCCACCCGCTCCTCGTCCAGCAGGTACTTCAGGAACTTGGACGGCGCCAGGTCTTCGGCGAGCACCCGGTAGGTCGCCAGCTTGGCGACGAGGGCTGCGTTCTGCTTCTCCAGCTCGGCGAAGCGCGCCACCCGCTGTTCGAGGAGCTCGATCTGGCCCGCCAGGCTCGCCACCGCCGCCCTCGCCTCCTGCAACGCTTCGGCGAAGTCGGCGTCCGCCCGGAGGCCGAGCCCCTCCAAGAGCTTCCCGCGGGCCGCCGCCACCTCCCCCCGCTGCTCCTGGACCGCGCGGATCTCGTCGTCGGCGGCGGCCACGGCCTCCTCCCACGCCCGGCGGACGTCGTCGAGCCCGGCGGCGACGGCGTCGGGGGCGGCGGCGACCTGCACGTCGACACCGATGCGGGCGGCCAGGGCCGCCAGCTCGGTGGCGAGGCGCTGCACGCCCTCGCGAGCCTCGTCGGCGCCGGCCCGGGCCTCCTCGACGGCCGAGGCGGCTTCAGCGAGCACGGCGCGGGCCCGCGTCGCTTCCTCCTCTGCCGCAGCCAGCCGGGCTTCGGCGGCGGCCAGCAGCTCTCCCGGATCCCCTGCTCCGAGCCGATCGGCCGCAGCCGCCGCTGCCTCGGCACGGGCTGCCGCCACCTCCTGCACGCGGGCAGCGGCCGCGCTCATCGCCTGCTCGGCAGACGCGGCACGCTCCCGGGCGGCGGCCAGATCGCGGCCGGCCGCCGCCGCGCCCTCGATGGCGGCCGTGAGCTCCTGCTCGGCGCGTTCCTCCGCCCGGGCCGCTTTGTCGACGGCCTTCTGCTTGGTGGCGAGGCCGGGACGCCGGCCGGCTTTCGGAAGCGTGGCGACCGGCTGGCGGCACACCGGGCATGGCTCCCCCGCTGCCAGCGTGGCCCGCAGCTCGGCGGCGGAGTCGGCGTGCCGGGCTTCGTGCAGGTCGGCCTCCGCGGCCCGACGCGCCTCCCGTGCCGCGTCGCGGGTCTCCACGACCTTTCGATGGGTCGCTTCGGCGGCGGCGGCGTGCTCGGCCGCCCGCGCCGCGGTGGCGGCCGTCTCGTCTCGGGCTTGCGCCGCCGTCGCGGCCGCGGCGTCGGCACGGGCCACGTCGGCCGACCGGTCGGCGAGTCGCTCCACCGCCAGGCGTGCTTCCGCCAGCGCCTCCCGCCCGCCGAGCCCGGCGGAGATGTCCCGATGCGCCGCCTCCGCGGCTGCCGCAGCCGCCGAGGCCTGCTGTGCGGCCGCTCGGGCCGCCTCGAGGCGCGACCCGGCCCCCCGGGCGGCATCGACGAGATCGGCCGTCGCCTTTCGGTCGGGGAGTCGCGTCTCCAGTTCCTCCAGCTCGCGGCGCCGCACCCTGGCGCTCTGCTCGGTGGCGTCGGCCGCCGCGATCGCAGTCGCCGCCTCCTCGAAGGCGGCCTCGGCCTCGCCGAGGACCGCGGCCCGCTCGACGGCCTCGCCGTGGGTGGACGTGACGGCCTCGAGCCGGGCCCGGTCGTCCTCGATCTCCTTGCGAATCCGCTCGAGCTCCTCGAGGTCCCGGGCCGCGGCGTCCCGCCGGCCCTTGGCGGCCAGTTGCATCGCCTCGACGGTGTCGAACCCGAACACGCCCTTGAGCACCGCATCGCGGTCCCCGGGTGTGGCGCGCAGGAAGTTGGCGAACTGGTTCTGCGCCAGCAACACCGACCGCCGGAAGGCCGCGAAGTCGAGGCCGAGCACCTCTTCGACCCGTCTGGTGGCGGCATCGGCGCCGAGTACCTCCTCGAGGCGCTCCGAGTCGGGATCGGCGGCGGCGTGCCGATAGAGCGCGTGCTCGGACTGGCCCTGGCGGCGCAGCGCCCGGACCGCCCGCCACACCTGGCCGTCGGCCTCGAACCACAGCTCGACGTGGGCGGCCGCAGCCCGCTGGTTGACGAGGCTGCGCGTGTCCCTGGCGACGGTGGGCGTCTTGCCGTAGAGGGCGAACGCCACCGCGTCGAGCAGCGACGACTTCCCGCTCCCGATGGGCCCAACCACTCCCACCAGACGCCGCCCGTCGAACTCGAACGTGTGGGAGCGGGCGTAGGAGCGGAAGCCGCGCACGGTGAGGCTAAGCGGACGCGTGCTGCACCTCCTCCAACACCTCGGAGAACGCCGCCAGGAGCGGCGCCGGGGCGGGAGTGCCCCGCGCCCGCTCGTGGTACTCGGCGTACAGCTCCGCCCACGGGCGGCCGGCCCGCAGCGGCTGGTCACCCTCGGGCCGGTCGTACTCGGCCCGCACCTTGACGAGGTACGGGAACGTCTCCCGGGCCCGGTCCCCCAGGCCGGGGTCGGGGCCTTCGGTGCGCACGGTCAGGTCGACGTAGGCATCCCGCAGGTCCTCCCTGGCGACGAGGTCGTCCCACGCACCGGCGGCTTGCACCAACCGGCGCCCCGCTGTCAGCGGCCGGCTGCGGACGGCGGCGCGCCGCCCCGGCTCGGCGTCGACGATGACCACCCGCTTCTCCTCGCCTGCCTCCCCGAAGTCCAGCTGGAGCAGCGACCCGGCGTACTCGGCGGGAACGTTGGCGCCGGGCACGGGCTGCGGAGCGTGGATGTGGCCCATGGCGACGTAGGACAGGCCGGGCGGCACGGCGTTCTCGGCGGCGCTGTAGGCCTCGCCGATGTGCAGCTCCCGTTCACCGCGGGGCGCTCCGGTGCGGATGCGGGCCCCGGTGACCATGAAGTGGGCTACGAGCAGCGTGACGGCGTCGGTGCCGGCCGCGGCGAGGAGGTGGTCGCTGTAGGCGGCGCACAGGCGCCGGACCCGCTCGGCGTAGACCCCGTACCAGTCGTCGGTGGCGGCCATGAAGTCGACCACCCGGCCCTCGCGCAGGAAGGGGAAGCCGGCCACCAGCGCCCGGCCGCCGTTGGTCTCCAGGTCGAGCACGCCACCCTGATCCGGCGCCCGCACCCGGCCGATCAGATGGATGCCGGCTCCGGCCAGGAACGGGGCGATCGCCTCGAGGAACTCGGGCGAGTCGTGGTTTCCGGCCACGGCCACCACCGGCCGGACCCCGTCGCCGGTGAGACGCACGAGGGCCGCCAGGACCGTCTGGAGGGCATCGACCGGCGGTATCGGCCGGTCGAACAGGTCGCCGGACACCACCACCAGGTCGGCGCCCTCGGCCGCGGCGACGTCGCCCACCTCGGCGAGTGCCGCCCGGTGCTCGTCAATGCGGTCGAAGCGGCCGAGCCGCTTGCCGACGTGCCAGTCGGACGTGTGGAGAATGCGCATCAGGGCCAGCCCCTGGGGCCCCGGGTCACAGGCCGGCGAACGGGTCGCCGTCCTCGGCGACCTCCTCCTTGCGGGTCGCCCACGGCGGGAAGGGGAAGTCGAGCACCAGCGGCACCGGGATCGCCGGCTGTGACAGCACCATCGTGCCCGGCTTGAGGAGCCGGGCCCTGGCCCGGGTCGACGGAAGCATCCAGCCGTACTCGGCGCGTTCGGCCTCGGCGGCGTCGAGGCGGCCGGTCACCCGGAGGGCGGCGTTCTCCAGGACCTCTGGCGCCACCCGGGATGCGGTCTGCTGGGCGCCGAGCAGCAGCACACCCAGAGACCGGCCCCGCTGGGCGATGTCGACGAGCATGTCCTTGATCGGGCTGTGGCCCTCCCGGGGCGCGTATTTGTTCAGCTCGTCCAGCACCACCACCGACAGCGGGAGGCGCTGGCCGGTGCGCTCCTTCTCGGAGAACGTCTCCGCCAGCAGGGCGCCGACCACGAACCGCTGGCCCAGCTCGTGGAGCGACTGGATGCCGACCACGGTCACCTGGGCCTTGCTGCGATCGATGCGGCGGCTCTCGCCCGCCCGCACGAGGGTGCCGAGCCGGTGCTCGGCGGCGTGGAGACGGCGGGTGAACGCCGAGATCGTGCCGGCCTGCACGCGGCCGGTCCAGCGCTGGTCGGGCTCGCCGGCGTCGGGGTCGAGGTACTCGTCCAGCGCCTCGGCCAGCGACCGGAGGTCGCGGATCACCCGCTCGCCGGGGTCCGGTCGCACCTGCTCACCGGGCTTGTGACCCATCGAGGGGTCGCGCAGCACCACGGCCCCCGGCTCGCCGGCGACGTCCACGGCGAAACGCTGGAGCTGGGACCGCACTCGCTCTTCGATGAACGGGATCTGGTTGCGGAAGTCGGCGGCGTCGGTGAAGAGGAAGCGCAGCAGCCCCTCGTCGATGAACTCGCGCGGCGTCCAGGCGAACGCGCCCACGCCCTCCTGGCGGCCGCCCAGGTCGGGAACGATCACGTCGCCGCTGCGGGTCCGGGGCGGCGCCCAGAACGAAGCCGACGGGAACGGCTGGGGCTCCACACCGAGTGCGGCCCAGGTGGCGGCGGCCTCCTCCCCGAAGTCGCGGTTTGGTTTGTCGAGCCACAGCAGGTCCTCGCCCTTGACGTTGAAGACCAGCACCCGCAGGTTGGTGGCGGCCTCGCCGACGATGTCGGGCCGGCCGGTGAGCATCCGCAGGAAGAACAGGGCGAACGAGGTCTTGGTGGCAACGCCGGAGATGCCCGAGATCGACATGTGTCCGCCTTTGCGGCCGTCGAAGAAGTCGAGGTCGGCGAACACGGGCTGGCCGTCTCTCCCCAGGCCGACCGGCAGCGGGCGATCCATCTCGTCGGCGTAGAGGGCCTTCATGCGCTCGTCGCCCGTTGCCCGCTCCACCACCTCGCCGGGGTCGGGCGCCACCCACAGCTCCGGATCGACCCTGGTCACGGCGATGCGCGCCGACCGCACCTTGGCGGCAGGGAGGATGCCCTCGGCGGCGATGCGATGGGTGTCGCTCTCGAAGCTGGCGCCCTCGAACAGCGCCTCCACTTCGGTGACGACCCCGTAGGTGGCCACCTCGCCCGCCTTGGGAACCTGGGTGCGCAGCACGACCAGGTCGTCGAGTTGGAGGTACTCGTCGTCGTCGATCAGCACCCGGAATTCGCGGGTCGAGGTGTGCTGGTTCCCGAGAACCCGGCCGACGCCGTCGCGCTCGGTCACACGAGCACCTCCTGGCGGGCGGCGGCGGCCCGCAGCTCCCGGTGCACGAGGCTGGGATCGCCGAGCCGGCGGCGGAGCTCGCGCTCGAGCGCCGCGATCGGCACCAGGTTCTGCGGGGCGCGGGGGTCGACGTGGGGCTCGGAGGCGACGATCGGCAGCAGCGCCGCGGTGCGGTCGGCGAGGGCCTGGGCTCGCTCCGGCCCGACGGCGTGCGACACCTCGCACCGGACCACTCCGGACCAGCTGTGACCGCCGTTCAGCCGGCCGAGCCTCAGGTACCAGGAGTAGCGGCGGTACTGGCCGATCTCGAACAGCGGAGTGCGCTGGCCGGCGCGGAGAGCGCCGATGACGCCGACCTTGTCGGGCGGCAGATAGGGCGCCCGGTGCGACTTGATGTAGCCGACCTTGTCGGTGCCAGACAGCTCGTTGAGCGGGCCGTCGGCGACGACGAAGTACCCGCCGTGAGCGAGATCCTCGGCGAGGCGGCTCTCGGCGCTGCGCATCGCCCCGTGGAAGGCGCGGATCAGCGTCGCCGGGTCGTGGTCGGGCACGGTCTCGGTGCGGTAGGCGAGTTGCGGCCCCGCCGGCGGGAGCTGCTCGCTGCGCCCTCCCCCCAGCACGGCCATGCGGTCGATGGCAACCTCGACGATCTCGGAACGGCGCTCGGTGCGCCGCCACAGCGTGGCCCCCACCCCGTAGGAGCCACAGAGGCCGGGAACCGGACCCAGCTCCGGGTCGTCCACGGTGAGCCTGGCGTCGATGCGCCGCACGCCGTCGACGAAAGCCATCACGGGGAGGCCGTCGTCGCGCCCGGTGATCGGTTCCCAGTCGCCGTCCACCTCGGCGGTGACGTCGACTGCGGCCAGCTCGGGCGCCAGGTCGGCGTCGGCTTCGTAGGGGCTCCCGAACTCAGGCGCCCACTCCTC
>CAYGCW010000026.1:0-4093 GCA_964348465.1 uncultured Acidimicrobiia bacterium
CGGCGCGATATCGTTCGAGGGAGGACGATCGGGCAAAGGCCGCATGGAGCTGAGGCCATACGAGGAGCCTGACGAAGACCGCGTCGTAACGCTGTGGCGGGAATGCGGCCTGGTGGTCCCGTGGAACGATCCCCACGCCGACATCGCCCGCAAGCTGACCACCCAGCGGGAGCTGTTCGTGGTCGCCGTCGCCGGCGCGGAGGTAGTGGGTACGGTGATGGCGGGCTACGACGGCCATCGCGGCTGGGTCAACTACCTCGCGGTTGCTCCTTCCCGGCGGTACCGTGGCCTGGGCCGCCGCCTCATGGAATGGGTGGAGGCTCGGCTCGCAGAACTGGGCTGCGCCAAAGTCAACGTCCAGGTGCGGGAGGGCAACGCCGGGGCCATGCGCTTCTACGAGGCGATCGGGTATCGGCAGGACGACGTCGTGAGCTTCGGCCGGAGGCTCACGGTGGACGCCCCGGCCCGTGCCCGTTTCGCGGCTGCACCAGGTTGCGTACCCTACGCGAAGTGGACCCGAATGTCGGAGGTGGAAGACCAGTGATCGACGAGCAGTTGATCGAGCGGCTGCGGGCTGCCGGCGACGGCGGCCCGGTCGTCTCCGTGTACCTGCGGGTCGGGCCGGACGTATCCGAGCTGCGGGCCTTGACGCCCCGTCTCAAGGAACTGCTGCAGCCGGTGCGGGAGGCCGCCGAGTCACTCGACCGGGACGCGCAGCTCTCCGTGCGCCACGACGTCGACCGCATAACCTCGCTGGAGGGACCGATCAGCGGCGGGATGGGCACCGGGGTCGCGGTGTTCGCGGCCCACCGCGCCGGTTTGTACGAGGTCGTACCGCTTCCGGCGGCGGTGCGCGATCGCGCCGTCCTCTCCGATGCCCCCTATCTCTGGCCGCTCGAGGCGATGACGGCGGAGCTGCGTCGTTACTGCGCCGTCGTGCTCGACCGGCGGCGGGCGGAGATCCTGCGGTTCCACCAGCGGCAGCTCGAGACGTGGGAGCAGATGAACGCCGAGGAGTTGCGAAAGACCAACTACGGCGGGTTCTCCGGCTACGAGGAGCGCCGGGTTCGCACCCACGCCGAGGAGGTGGCGCACCGCCACTACCGCCAGGTGGCGGCCCGGCTGTTCGACATCCTGCGCAGCGACGGCTTCGACCTGCTGTTCGTGGGCGGTCAGACGGAAAACGTCGACGGGCTCGTGGCCGAGCTGCATACCGACGCCGCGGCGCGTCTCGCCGGCACGTTCCCGGTGGACACACACACGGTGACGCCGGCAGTCGTCGAGGAGCGCTGCCGCGCCCTCGTCGTCGGGTACGAAGCTCGCGAGCAAGGCGAACTGGTGGACAGGCTGATCGACACGGCCAAGGGCGGGGGCCCGGCGTCGCTCGGCATCGACGACGTGCTCCAGGGAGTGAACCAGCGGGCCGTGGCCACGCTCATCGTGGATGCCGAGACGTCGATTCCGGGCGGCCGGTGCGGGAGTTGCGGCTGGCTCGCCACGGCCGACACCGAGCGGTGCCCGGCCTGCGGGGAGCCGCCCGAGCCGGTGCCCGACCTCATCGACGCCATGGTCGAGGCAGTTCGCCGCTCTGGTGGAGTCGCCCGCCACATCTTCACCGAGACCCCGCTGGCGCCGCACCGGGTGGGCGCCGCCCTGCGCTACTCGGTGGCGGCCTCCGGGTGATCGGCGAGGGGCGAGCCGACCCGAGCGGCCGGGGGGTGGCGGCGCTCGTCCTGGCCGCCGGGGCGTCTACCCGGCTGGGGCAGCCGAAGCAGCTTCTCGACTGGGGCGGCCGGCCGTTGCTCGAGCACGTCCTGGCCACGGTGCACGCGTGGCCGGTCGCAACCGTGGCGGTCGTGCTCGGCGCCCACGCCGAAGAGATCCTCGAACGCGTCGACTTCGGTTCGGCGATCGTCGTCCTCAACCTGGAGTGGGAGGAAGGCATCGCCTCGTCACTCCGGGCGGGGCTCGACGCGCTGGCGAGGGACCCGCGCCTCGACGCGGCGTTCATCGCGCTCGGAGATCAGCCGTCCATCGGCCCCGACGTGGCCGCCCGGCTGCTCGCGGCCTACCGGCGCACGCGCTCGAAAGCCGTGGTGCCCCGGTACCGCTACGCGCGCGGCAACCCGGTCCTCGTGGACCGGACGCTTTGGGACCGGCTGAAGAGCCTGGAAGGAGACACCGGGGCCCGCAGGCTGCTTCAGGCGCACCCGGAGTGGGTGGAGGAGGTGCATTTCGATGTGCTCCCGCCGCGGGACGTCGACACCAGGGCAGATGTCGAGGAACTGCGCCCGCGTCGGTGATTTGCCGCTCTGGCGTGGCACGGCACGGGCCGGTATGCTGCCCCGCCGACCGGTAGGCCGTGGCGGCGGCGAGGGGCCGGGAACGACGCATCCGCACGGGAAGGAAGCCAATGGGCTCGATAGACATGATCGAAGGGATCGGCCCCAAGTACGCCCGCACGCTGCGGAAGGCCGGGATCCGGACGACCGAGGCGCTGCTGAAACGAGCCGCCACCCGCAAGGATCGCAACCACCTCGCCGAGCAGACCGGCCTCGATGCCAAGCGGCTCCTGGAGTGGGCGAACCGCGCGGATCTCATGCGGGTGAAGGGTGTCGGCGAGGAGTACTCGGACCTCCTCGAAGCCGCCGGTGTCGACACCGTCAAGGAGCTTCGCAACCGCAACTCATCCAACCTCATCCAGCGCATGGTCGAGGTCAACAAGAAGAAGCGGCTGGTTCGCCGGCTCCCCACCGAGTCCATGGTCGAGCGCTGGGTGGCTCACGCCAGGCAACTCGAACCCGTGGTCAAGTACTGATCGGCGCTCTCCGGCGCGGGTCGTAGCGCTCGGGACGCAGCGCGGCCCCTCCCCGGTCGACCGGGAAGGGGCCGTGTGCTCGGTTGGTCAGCTCTTGGAGCCGGCGGCCGGCTTCTTGGCGGCCGGCTTGCGGGTCGTGGTGGCTTTGGCGGCCGGCTTCTTGGCGGCCGGCTTGCGGGTCGTGGTGGCTTTGGCGGCCGGCTTCTTGGCGGCCGGCTTCGCGGCCTTCACCGCCGCCGGCTTCGGCTGCTCCTTCTCCGCCTCGGGCCGGAAGGATTCCCGCCAGTTCGCGAGGGCCTCCTCGAGCTGGTCGCGCAGCTTGTCGACCCGGCCCTGGAGATCCTCTAGATCGATCCGGGAGCTGATCTCCTCGACCACCGTGCTCTTGCGCACGTTGGAAGCGATCTGCTCGCCCTCCTGGGCGGCGGCCTTGAACTGGTCCTTGGCGACGCCGACCATCTTCGTCCCGAACTCCACGATGCGGTCCTTCACCAGGACCGGGGTCCCGACGGCGGCGTACAGCGTCTGCTGCGCCGCTTCCTTGACATCGGTCATGACTCCTCCTTCTGGTCGCCGATGAAGCTCGAGTAGATCTCCACCAGCGCCTCTCGCTGTTTCTGGGTGAGCGCTTCGTCGCTGCGGATGGCAGCCACGACCTCCGGCACGTCCCTCTCCTCGAGCAGGCCGGCCTTCTCGTACAGTGCCTCGGCCGGCAGATACAGGGCCCTGGCGATCGCCTTGAGGATCTCTCCCGACGGGTTCCGAAGGCCCCGCTCGATCTGGCTGAGGTACGGGTTGGAGATCCCGGCCCTTTCCGCCAGCTTTCGCAGCGAAATGGCGGAGCGCTCACGCTGTTGCCGGATGAACGATCCGAGCTCTGACGCTTTGCTCACTGCTTGCAGTGTACTCCAGATCGCTAACTACAGCAAGCGCTAGCCGGGCGTTAGCGAGCCCGCTAGCGGTTGGGGAGGAGCGCCACCGGCCAAGGGGTAACCTCCCGCCACTCGCCATGGATCGGAAGTGAGCGCCGCATCGTGGCCGAAAAGGGAGACGAGTCCTTGATCATCGTGATGGGTCCCGGGGCGACGCCCGAGGACGTGGCTCACGTCATCGAGCGCCTCGAGGAGATCGGGGCGCAGGCCCACGTGTCCGAGGGCCAATTCCGAACCGTCATCGGCGCCATCGGCGATCGCGACCAGATCCAGCAGCTTCCGTGGGAGGCGATGCCCGGGGTCGAGCGAGCGGTGCCCGTGCTCAAGCCCTTCCAGTTCGTGA
>CAYGCW010000026.1:4103-10373 GCA_964348465.1 uncultured Acidimicrobiia bacterium
ATTTCCAGCACGAGGACTCCGTCATCGATGTCGGCGGGGTCGCTGTCGGCGGCGGCAACTTCGCGGTGATGGCCGGGCCCTGCGCAGTCGAGACGCGCGACCAGCTCTTCGCCTCGGCCGCCGCGGTCCGCCGGCACGGCGCCGTGATCCTGCGCGGCGACGCCTTCAAGCCGCGCACCTCCCCGTACTCCTTCCAGGGGCTCGGCGAGAAAGGCCTCGAGCTGTTGGCCGAGGCACGGGCCGAGTTCGGGATGCCCTTCATCGCCGAGGTGCTCGACCCGCGGGACGTCGAACTGGTCGCCGCATACGCCGACCTCATCCGGGTCGGCACTCGCAACATGGCCAACTTCACGCTCCTCTCCGAGCTCGGCCGCCAACCCAAGCCGGTCATGCTGAAACGGGGGTTCACGGCCACCATCGAGGAGTGGCTCAACGCCGCCGAGTACGTCTACAAGGAGGGCAACCACGACATCATCCTGTGCGAGCGGGGGATCCGGACGTTCGAGACGGCAACTCGTAACACGCTGGACATCTCGGCGGTGCCTGTGATCAAGGGCCTCTCCCACCTGCCGGTCGTCGTTGACCCGTCCCATTCCGGTGGCAAACGCGCCCTGGTGCCGGCGCTGACCCGGGCCGCACTGGCAGCGGGCGCCGACGGCTTCATCGTCGACGTGCATCCCGCCCCCGAGACGGCGCTGGTCGACGGTCCGCAGGCGATCTTGCCCGCAGAGTTCGGCGTCCTGATGACCCAGGTGCGGAAGCTCGCCGATGCGATGGGCGTGTCCCTCTCGGCGCCCGCGCCCGCCGCCTGACCGTGCCCTCCGTATCCGTGCTCGGCACGGGGCTCATCGGCGCCTCCGTCGGCCTGGGGTTGGCTGCCGCCGGCTGGGAGGTGGGTGGCTGGGACCCGGCTCCGGAGCGGCTCGCCGCGGCCGCCGGGCGCGGCGCGGTGCACCATCCTGCCGCCGGGGAGGCGGAGCTGCTCGCCAGGCCGGCCGACCTCGTGGTGCTCGCCGGTCCGTCATCGGCGATCGCGGCCACCGTCGCCAGGATGTCGACCGACCGACTGGTCACCGACGTTGCGGGCGTCAAGGGAGCGATCACTGCGGCCGGCCGGCACCTCGCCCACTTCGTGCCCGGGCACCCGATGGCAGGCAGGGAAGTCAGCGGACCGGCGGCCGCCTCCGGGGCGCTGTTCAGGGGAGCGGCGTGGGTCCTGGTCACCGACCACTCCGACCCGGCGGATCTGGACCGGATGGGTGAGATCGTCGAGATGCTCGGCGCCAGGCCGCTGCGGATGACGGCCGCCGATCACGACGCCGCGGCCGCGACCGTCAGCCACCTCCCTCAGGTACTCGCTGCTGCGCTGCTGCGAACGGCGGCCGAAGCGGGCGGTGCACTCGAGCTGGCGGCCGGCAGCTTTCGCGACCTGACGAGGGTGGCGGCCTCCGATCCGGCCGCCTGGGCCGACCTGCTCGTGAACAACAGGTCCCAGGTCGCCGAGCGGTTGCGGCGCTTCGCCGCCCGCCTCGAGTCGTGGGCCGGCGCCGTGGAGGCGGGCGATGCCGCCACCCTGCGCGAAGCCCTCGGGGCCGCCCGGTCGACCCGGGCGGGTCTGGGGCCGGCGGCGGTTGCGGTGCAGGTGGCTCTCGCCGACCGGCCCGGCGAGCTGGCCCGGGTCGGTCACGCCCTCGAGTCGAGTGCGGTGGACGTTCGAGACCTGCAGCTTCGCCATGCTCCCCACGGCGGCGGCGGCATCCTCTCGCTGTACGTTCGCCCGGCGGACGCCGACGGGCTGCGGGCGGCGCTCGTGACCGAGGGACTGCTGCTCGCGGACGGTTAGGGGAGTCGGCACCACCGGGCCGCCCCCGCCCGCCCGGCACGCGTCCGACCGTCTAGCGGCACTCCTCGAGCAGTTCGAGCACGGCCGCGCACCCGGCCAGGATGCCGGTTTCGATGCCGCGTTCGTCGACGTCGAAGGTGGACGAGTGGAGATCGACGTCGCGCCCGGCGATTGCGGTGCCGAGCCGGACCAGGGCGCCCGGCATCTCCTCCAGGTACCACGCGAAGTCCTCCGAGCCCATGCTCTGCTCGGTGTCGGCGAGCGCGCCGTCGCCTAGCGCTGCGGCCGCCGCCGCGCTCACGGCACGTATGACGGCGGCGTCGTTGACGACCGGAGGCGAGCCCTGCTCGTACTCGATCTTGCTGACGGCGCCGAGAGGGTCGACCAGGTCGCGGACGATGCGCTCCACCCGGCCCGCCATCGTGCGCCACAGGTCGAGGTCGAACAGGCGCACGGTGCCGCCCAGTTCCACCTCGCTGGGAATCACGTTCTCGGTGTTGCCGCCGTTGATGCGCCCGAACGCCAGGATCACCGGGTCGCGCGGGTCGGTGGTCCGCTGCAACAGCACCGGCAGCTCGCTGGCGACCCTGGCAGCCGCGTAGACGAGATCGACGGTGCGGTGCGGCCGCGAGGTGTGGCCGCCGGGGCCGGTGAGCCGGACCACGACCCGGTCCGAAGCGCTGGTCACCGGGCCGGCGCGTAGTCCGACCCGCCCCGGCGAGAGGGTCGGGTCGACGTGGAAGGCGACGATCGCCTCCACCCCATCGACGAGGCCGTCGGCTATCAGCTCGGGAGCGCCGCCGGGGATCGCCTCTTCGGCCGGCTGGAAAATCACCCGGACCCGGCCCGGTAGCTCCCCGAGGCGCGAGAGGGCTACCGCCACCCCGGCGGCGACGGCGGCATGGGCGTCGTGGCCGCAGGCATGCATGACCCCGGGCACCCGGGAGGCGAAATCGAGACCCGTCTGCTCTTGGATCGGCAAGGCGTCCAGGTCCGCCCGGAATGCCACCAGGGGTCCGGACGTCCCCAGGTCCACCGTGAGGCCGGTGGTTCCGTTGCGGAGCCGGGGACGCAGACCGGCTTCCTCCAGGGCTTCGGCGACGACGGCCGTCGTGAGGATCTCCTGTCGCGCCAGCTCCGGATGCGCATGGATGCGGCGGCGCAGCGCAACCGCGCCCGGGTAGGAGCGGGCGGTGAGACTGCGCAGGCGGTCGATGCGGTCGGTCACGCGGTCCTCATGTCGCCTGGCCCGGCTTTCGTGACGACTCGGATCGGGCCATTCGAGGGCGCGATGGTACTCGGAAGCCGGCCGCTCGGACGACCCGGCTCAGCGCTCCAGGCCGTAGAGCCGCCGTTCGACCACCCGGCGGGCGCGCCGGGCGCGCCGCCGGTATTCCTCCCGGAGCGTCGTGCTGGGATGGGAGTCGTATCCGAGCGACAGCGCCAGGCGGGTGACCTCCTCGGGGTCTCCGGGCAGCGAGTCGCGGCTCCGGCCCGCCTGGAGGTAGAGGCGGTTGCGCACCCTGCCGCAGAACCGGTATGCGTCTCGCAGCACGGCTGCCTCGGCAGGGGAGAGCACGCCCTCCCTCTCCAGGGCGTCCACGGCGTCGAGCGTGCCGCGCCGGCGCAGCTGCCTCTGGCGGCCGCCGTGGACGAGCTGGAGGAACTGGGCGGCGAACTCGACGTCGGCCAGACCACCGGGGCCGAGCTTCATGTGGAAGCGGGGATCCTCTTCGGGGTCGATCCGCTCCCGCTCGATGCGGGCTTTCATGGTGCGGACGTGGCGGATGGTGTCGGGGGGGAGGGTTTCGGGATACACGTAGGGCTCGATGAGGTCGAGGAAGGCGGCGCCGAGGTCGGGGTCGCCGGCGGCGGGGCGGGCCTTGATGAGCGCCTGGAACTCCCACGGCTCGGCCCAGCGGTCGTAGTAGGCGCGGAAGGCGTCGAGGCTGCGGGCCAGCGGCCCGGCCTTGCCCTCGGGCCGCAGGTCGGGATCGACCCGGAAGGCGACCCCTTCGGGGGTGACCCCGCCGAGGGCGTCCCGGTAGGCGGCGGCGACGTGGTTGGCGTAGACGGCGGCCCGGTCGCCGTCGGTGCCCGGGGGTACGTCGTAGACGAACAAGACGTCGATGTCGGAGGCATAGTTGAGCTCCTGGCCGCCCCATTTGCCCATGGCGACCACGGTGAACGGGATCGGTCCCAGGTCGCGGTGCTCGGGCCGGGTGGCGACCTGGTGGTGGGCCAGGCTGAGGGCGGCGGTGGAGGAGGCGTCGGCGACATCGGCGAGGCGTCGGCCCACCTCCGGCATGTCCGCATGGCCCAGCAGGTCCGCCGCCGCGATCCGCAGCAACCACCGCCGCACGAACCGCCGCAGCCCGATCGCGTCGGCCGGAGCGTCGCCCACGGGCCCTGCCATCCCGGCCGCGGCATCGTCCAGCCATTCGGGGTGCTCCCGCAGCGTCCGGGTCAGTGCCCGGCTGGCACCGCACAGGGCGGCGGCGGTCCGTCCCAGCTCCGGAGTCGCGACGACGCGCTCGGCCAGGCCCGGCGCAGCCTCCAGCAGGCCGAGCAGCCGCTGCAGCGCCGCTTCCGGGTCGGGCCCTCTCCGCAGGAGCATGAGCACCTCTACGGCGTCGGGGATGACGGCGCCGTCCCGGAGCCACCCGACCGCCTCGACGCGCGACAGCAGCGCGTCCCAGATGCCGAGCCGAGCCGGAGAGGTGGCGGTGCTCACGCCCCCCGAGGGTAGGCCGCCGCCGGCCACGACCGGGAGATGCGGGCCCCGGCCGGCCTCGGAGCAGTCCCTAACCTTGCGGCCATGGATTTCATGCGGGTCGCGGGGGCGCAGCTGAATCTCGAAGTGGGGAACATCGACGGGAACCGGGACCGGATCGTCGACGCCATGGCGTGGGCCGAGGACGTGCAAGCCGACGTGCTGATGCTGCCCGAGCTGGCGGTCACCGGGTATCCGCCCGAGGACCTGCTGCTGCGGGAGACGTTCGTGTCGGCCAACCTGGCGGCGCTCGAGCACATCGCAGCCCGCTCCGAAGACGTCGTGACGATCGTCGGGTTCGTGGACCGGGCCGGAGGGGCGGCCGACGACGCCGGGCATCGCCGGCTGGCCAACGCCGCCGCTCTGGTGACCGGCGGCGCCGTGAAGGGGGTGTACCACAAGGCACTGCTCCCCAACTACGGCGTGTTCGACGAGGACCGCTACTTCACGCCGGGCACCCGATGCGAGCGCACCTGGTCGATCGGCGGGGCGCCCGTGGGGGTGTCGGTGTGTGAGGACATCTGGCTGCCCGACGGTCCTCCGGCCGACCAGGCCCGCAACGGCGCCCGCATCCTCCTCAACATCAACGCCTCGCCGTACCACCGGGGCAAAGGCGGAGAACGCGAGGAGATGCTGGCGACCCGCGCCGCGGCCAGCCGGGTGGCGCTGGCCTACCTGAACCTGGTGGGAGGCCAGGACGAGCTCGTGTTCGACGGTGAGAGCATGGTGTTCGCCGCCTCCGGCAAGCTCCTGTACCGCGCCCCCCAGTTCGTCGAGCAGCTCTTCTGGGTTGACGTGCCGCTCCCGCCTCCGGAGCCCGGCGCCGCCCCGGCGGCGATCGTGTCGACCCAGCCGCTCCTCGAGGGCCCTCCCGAACCACCTCCGCCCCCGGCCGAGCCGCTCGAGGAGGAAGCCGAGGTCTACACGGCGCTGGTCACCGGCCTCGGCGACTACGTGCGCAAGAACGGCTTCCGTGAGGTGGTGGTGGCGCTGTCCGGCGGGATCGACTCCGCCCTCACCGCGACCATCGCCGCAGACGCCCTCGGCCCGGAACGAGTGTGGGGGGTCACCATGCCGACCCGGTACAGCTCGAGCGGCTCGGTCGACGATTCGCAGGATCTGGCCCACCGGCTCGGTATCCGTTTCGACGTGCTGCCCATCGACGGCGTTTTCGCCTCGTTCCTCGAGGCCCTCGATCCGGTGTTCGCAGGACTGGAGCACGACACCGCCGAGGAGAACCTGCAGGCGCGTATCCGGGGCGCGATCACGATGGCTCTCTCGAACAAGTTCGGAGGGATCGTTCTCGCCACCGGGAACAAGTCGGAGCTGGCGGTCGGCTACGCGACGCTCTACGGCGACATGGCCGGCGGCTACGCCGTGCTCAAGGACCTCTTCAAGACCTACCTCTACCGCCTCGCCCTGTGGCGCAACCGCCGGTCGGAGGTCATCCCCACGGCCATCATCGACAAGCCGCCATCTGCGGAGCTGCGCCCCGGCCAGCAGGACACCGACTCGCTGCCTCCGTACGACGTGCTCGACCCGATACTCGAACGATACGTCGAGTGGGACTGGTCGGTGGCGCAGATCGTCGCCGCCGGCTTCGACCCGGCGATCACCCGCGAAGTGGCCCGTATGGTCGACCGCAACGAATACA
>CAYGCW010000026.1:10383-16055 GCA_964348465.1 uncultured Acidimicrobiia bacterium
ACGAGCCCGGCGAGAACAGTTACGCCGCGCGTAAGATGCCGGAGCGGTACGCGGAGGACGACCGCTCCGTGGCCGACATCGTCGCCGAGGGCTTCGACGAGGACGTGGTCCGACGCATCACCCGGCTGGTCGACCGCAACGAATACAAGCGGCGCCAGGCGGCCCCCGGGGTCAAGATCACCACCAAGGCCTTCGGCAAAGACCGCCGGCTGCCCATCACCAACCGCTTTCGGGACGATCGGTGAGCCCGCCGGGCCCCTCCGAGGGCCCTATTGGTCTACTGCCGTCGAGTATCGTCGGACCGGTGCACGTTCTGATCGACGGCGTTGCCACCCCGCCGGAGGCGGCCACCGTTTCGGTGTTCGACTGGTCCCTCCAGCGGGGCTACGGCTGTTTCGAGGTGATCCGCTCCTACGACGGCAAGGTGTTCCGCGGGCCCGAGCATGCCGCCCGGCTGGGACGGAGCCTCGCCGCGCTGCACCTGATCGGCCCCGATGCCGCCGACGTCGAGGCGTGGGTGGCGCAGGCGGCCGCCGCCGGCGGCGACGGTCTGATTCGCGTCCTGGTGACGGCCGGCAGCAGGGACCCGCGCCATTCCAGCCCGCCTCGCACGGTCGTGATCTGGGAGCCGCTGCCCGACCTACCCGACCAGTTTCGGCTGCTGCCGCTGGCGGCGCCGTGGCATGCAGCCGGGGCGTTCTCGGAACTGACCGGCGCCAAGACGTTGTCCTACGCCCCGAACATGGCCGCCACCCTCGAGGCGGAGCGGCGCGGCTACCACGACGCGCTCCTGGTGAGCAGGGAGGGCGTGGTGCTCGAAGGCCCGACCTTCATCGCGGCGTGGGTGGCGGGCGCGGCGATCGAGCTGCCGTCGCTCGATCTCGGCCTCCTCGCCTCGATCACCCGTCAGGCCACCCTGGAAGTAGCCGAGCGGCTCGGCATCGAGGTTCGGGAAGGCACCTACCCGCTGGAGCGCCTCCTCGGCGCCGATGAGGCGATGGTGCTTTCCACCGTCAAGCAGGTCGCGCCGGCCATTCAGATCGGAGCCCACGAGATCCCGACCGGCCCCGTAACCGCCAAGCTGGCGGCCGGCTTCGCCGACCTCGTTGCGGCCGAGGTGGGCTACCGGCCCGCCTGACAGGGGCGGAACGGCCCTCCGAGAGACCCGGGCGGCCGCCCTCTACACTGGCCGCGGCCCCTCACCATTGGGTGCGTCGCACTCACCATCGGGAGCGTCGATGAAACTCCGTTTCCGGACCGCCGAGCACGAACCCACACCGGAGGCGCGACGCGCCGCCGCCGAGAGCCAGCCGCTGGTGACGGTCACGGGGTACTACTTCGGCGAGTCCAAGATGGGCGGGCTGCGGATGTGGGACGCTTTCCACGAAGACCTTCAGGGCGAGCGGCGCAGGCACCTCGAGACCTCCGCCGACCACCGGCCCGAGATCCGCGGCGCGGTGTGAGCGACGCCCTCGGCCTGATCGCGGCCCTCGACCGGCTGTACGAGTCGGTGCTCACCGACCCGGCCGCCTGGGACGACGCGGCGTTGGGCGCGTGGATGGACGACTTCCAATCCGGCACGGCCCCGCTGCCCAGGGAGTGGGCGCGCGAGGTACGACGGGCGCTGCGCAGCGCCGGCCGGCTGGCGAGATTCTGGAGCACCGCCATCCGCTCGCAGCCCGCCGACTGGAGATCGGCGGTGGACGTGGCTCTGGGCGGTCGGGGATGGGAGCCGACGCTGGCGATCGCCCGGCTCGGGCTCGAGGCCGCGCCCTCGGAGCAGCTGTACGCCGAAACCAAGCGGCGCTTTCAGGTCGCCCGCTTCAGCCGCTGGATGGAGGGCGTCGACTACGAGGATTGGGTCGGTGGGACCGCTCCGGCGGCAGCCGAGGGCGATCGGTAGGATTCACGCCATGC
Organism: uncultured Acidimicrobiia bacterium; assembly: GCA_964348465.1. Classification (GTDB taxonomy): domain Bacteria; phylum Actinomycetota; class Acidimicrobiia; order Spongiisociales; family JAOTWH01; genus CAYGCW01. The sequence continues at coordinate 12,301 of CAYGCW010000026.1, forward strand.
CGAGGTGGCGGGTCCTGACATCAGTTGCTCTGCTCGTCGTCGCGGCTTGCTCTGGGGATGGCGAGGGCGGCACCACCACGACCGCCGCCGAGGATGCATCCACGACGACGACGACGACCGGTCCGGCCGGCACCACTTCGAGCTCGCCGGCGACGACCGTCCGGCCGACGACGACGACCTCGACGACCTCGACGACCTTCCCGGACGAGGACCCCATCCCCGACTACCAGATCGAAGCGCGACTCACGGGGGATGCCGGCGACACCGTGGTCGTGTCCTTGCTCCCCGCCCCCTACAGCGACCTCGACATCGAGAACGTCGTCTCCGACGTCCTGCAGCGGTTCGCCCCGATCGTCACCGTGCACGTCGTCGACGACGCCGCCATCGTGGACCTCGTGCTCGCCGACGAGGCGACGCTCACGGCGGAGCAGGTGGCCTCGCGCGACGCCCATTACTACGCGCGTCTCGAAGAAGGCTTCCGCCTGGTGTTCGAGGGCCCATTCGCAGCGTTTCCCCAGGTCGTCCTCGGATCCTGAGCCGTTCCGGACCGCTCCGGACCCCGGTCGCGTTCGGCTCAATATCCCCGGCGTGGATGCCGATGAGATCACATAAGGAGGCTTCTTTGCAGCCACGCGTCCTGATCGTCGATGCCGACCCCCAGCACCTCGCCGCCGTTGCCGCCGCCCTCGAGGAGTGTGGCTACGAAGTAGTGGCCGAGCGCAACGACGCCGCCAAGTCGGTGCCCCTCGTGCGCCAGCACAAGCCGGCCGTCCTCGTCGTCGACATTGCCGGAAGCGGGTTCGGCCCGGAGGTCGCCAAGGAGATCGGCAAGGTCGGCGGGGAGGTGGCCGTCATCGTCACGGCGCCGCCGGAGGCCGCCGAGCGCGCCGCGGAGCTCGTGGCGGCAGGTGTGAGGGCGATCGTGATGCGCGACCGGTTCGGCGATCTAGCCGCCGCCGTGGCCGCAGTCATCGATGGCACCGGCATGCTCTCCACGGAAGTCACCCGGCCCGTCCTCGACGAGGTCACCCGCCTCTTCGAACGCGAGCGAGTCCGCAACGACGAGCTCCAGGAGCTGGTCCGGCAGCTCCAGGCTCTCTCGGTGACGGACTGGCTGACGGGCCTCAAGAACCACGGCTACTTCTTCGAGCGGCTCAACGAGGAGCTGGACCGGGCGCTGCGCCACCGCCGACCCCTGGCCTTGCTCCTCGCCGACCTCGACGACTTCAAGCAGATCAACGACTCGCGCGGTCACGCCGCCGGGGACCGCGTCCTGCAGGCTGTCGGGGAGGTGATGCTCGACGCGCTGCGGTCGGCCGACATCGTGTGCCGGCTGGGCGGCGAGGAGTTCGGCATCCTGCTGCCCGAGACCGACGGTCCCGGCGCTTTCCTCGTCGCCGAGCGGATCCGCGAGTCGATCGCCGCCCGGGCCGTCACCGGCGTCGGCAGGGTGACGATCAGCTTCGGGGTGGCGGCGGTGCCCGAGCACGCCATCGAGCGGGACGAGCTGGTCGAGAGCGCCGACCGGGCGCTCTACCTCGCCAAGCGGGAGGGCAAGAACCGCACCCGCCTCGCCGGGCAGATCGTCTCCCTGCAGTCGCCGCCGGTTGCCAGGCCGCTGCGCGGCGAGATCGTCGAGCTGCTGGTGCGGGTCCTGCGCCTCCGAGACCCGAACCTGGCCGACCACGCTCTGCGCACGGCCGAAGTGGCGGTGGCGCTCGGGGCCCACCTGGCGCTGACGGCCGCAGATCTGGAGCACCTGAGGGTGGCCTCCCTGCTGCAGGACGTCGGGAAGATCGGCGTTCCGGACTCGATCCTGTTCAAGCGCGGGCCGCTCAGCGCCGGCGAGTGGTCCCAGATCAAGGAGCATCCGAAGAAGGGCTTCGACCTCGTCGGCAACTTCGTCCATCCCGACGCGGCCGAGGCGGTGCTGGCCAACCACGAACGCTACGACGGCCTTGGCTATCCGCGGGGGCTGCAAGGCGACGAGATCCCGTTCCTGGCCCGGGTCCTCCTCGTAGCCGACGCGTATGCGGCGATGACCGGCAGCCGGCCGTTCAAGGCGCCGCTCACCTCGCAAGAGGCGCTCGACGAACTGCGGCTCCATGCCGGCGAGCAGTTCGACCCTGCGGTGGTCGAAGGGATGGCGGAGCTGGCCGTCGCCCTCGACATCGAGGTAGGCGACGTGGGCAGGGTCGTCGAACTCGGCCAGACCCGCGCCGCCGAGGGCGTGTAGCTGGGTCCCAGCGTCACAGCAGCAGGGTGGCTATGGCGAGGAAGCCGCCGAAGCCGAGCAGGTCGGTCACCATCGTCAGGATGATGTTGGAGGCCAGCGCCGGGTCGAGGCCGAGCCTCCGCAACAGGATCGGGATCGAAGCTCCGGCCAGCCCCGCGATCGCCATGTTGCCGAGGGCCGCGAGGCCGATGACCAGCCCGATACGGGGCCGGCCGGTGGTGGCGGTGGCGATGGCGCCGGCCAGCGTGGCGATCATCAACCCGTTGAGGATCCCCACCGTGACCTCCCTGAGAATCACCCTCCGGGTCACGTGGCGAGGCATGTCCTCGATGGCCAGGGCGCGGATGACGACCGCCAGGCTCTGGGCGCCCCCGTTGCCGCCGATCGACGCCACTACGGGCATGAACGCCGCCAGCACGGCCAGTGTCTCGATCGTTTCCTCGAATCGGCTGATCACCCACGCCACCAGGAATGCGGTGGCGAGATTGACGACGATCCACGGCAGCCGGTTGCGCACCGAAACCCGCACCGGCGAGTACGGCGTCTCGGAGACACCGGCGCCCACCATCACGGCGATGTCCTCCGTCGCCTCCGCCTGGACGGCCTCGATGACGTCGTCGATGGTGACGAGCCCGAGCAGCTTGCTGCGTTGGTCGATGACGGGCAGGGCGAGCAGGGTGTAGCGCTGGATGAGATCGGCGACTTCCTGCCGGTCGGTTTCGGGCCGGACGGCGATCGGGTTGTGCACCATGACCTCGTCGAGCCCGGTGCCGGGCCGTGCGAACACGACGTCTCGAAACGAGATCACCCCGCAGAGCCGCTCGTCGTCGTCGACGACGTAGACATACGACAGGTCCTCGAACGTCTCGTGGAGACGCCGCAGCGCCTCGATCGCCTCGCCGCTCGTCAACCCGACGGGCAGCGACGCCACCCGCGTGCTCATCAAGCCGCCGGCGGAGTCCGGTGGGTAGGCCAGCAGCGCCCGCACACTCTCCTCGGCCTGGTCCGAGATGGCGTCGAGGACCTGGCGGGACAGCTCGGGCTCCAGCTCTCCGAGGATGTCGGCCGCCTCGTCGGGGGGAAGGGCCTCGATGAGCTGCGCGGCCGTGCCCGGCTCGATCTCCTCGAGGATCTCGACGGCGGCGAGGGTGCGCATCTCCTCGAGGATCTCGGCCGCCTCGGTGACGTCGAGCTCCGTGAGGAGATCGGCGGCGGCAGACTCTTCGAGGGCCTCGAGAATGTCGGCCGCGTTGTGCGGCTCCGACTCGGCGAGGGACTCCCACTCTTCCTGGTGGGTGTCGAGGTAGTCCTCGGCCTCCGCCGGCCGGCGGAGGGCCAGATCGCGCAGGATCAGCGCGAGGTCGCGAGGTCGGCGGAGGCGCAGCTTCATCCCGGGGAAGTTATCAGGGGCGGCGGCTCCGTGAGTGGACCCGGCGGTGCAGGAAGAGGAGAGGTTCGGAATAAGAGCAGGCCCCCCAGGGGGGACGAGGGGGCCTGCGACGCCGGGGCTCCGCTAGGG
>CAYGCW010000027.1:0-15726 GCA_964348465.1 uncultured Acidimicrobiia bacterium
CCGCCCGGCTCCGGGGCGCTCACCCGGGCGGCTCGACCTGGTGCTCGATGCGGAGGATCACGAACTCGGCGGGCTTGACGGGAGCGAAGCCGACCAGCAGGACGAGACGCCCCGCGGCGATATCGGCCTCGGTCATCGTCGTGCGATCGCATTTCACGAAGTACGCCTGGTCCGCAGTCGGCGCCGGGAGCGCGCCGTCCCGGAACAGGCGCTGCAGGAAGTCCTCGACGCTGCGCCGCGCCGTCGCCCACAGCGGCTCGCCGTTCGGCTCGAACACCGCCCACCGGGTGCCGTAGTGGACGCTGCGCTCCACGAACAACGCGAGGCGGCGCACGTTGACGTACCGCCACTCGTTGTCGTTGCCGGCCAGGGTGCGCGCCCCCCATAGCAGCGTTCCGCGGCCGGGGAAGATCCGCAGAGGGTTGACCTGCGCCTCGGCGAGGATCTCGGCTTCCCGGTCGCCGAGACGGATGGCGGCGTCGGCGCCTTTGACGGCGGCCTCGGTGCCGGCCGGAGCCTTCCACACGCCGCGGGCACCGTCGATGCGGGCGTAGATGCCGGCGACGGCGCCGCTCGCGACCACTTCCCTGGCGCGTGGGGGCGACAGGCGGGGGTGGTAGGCGGCGGCGTTCGGCGACGGGTGGCGGGCCGCCCACTCGGCCACCTGCTCCACGCCGGCGGCGGTCGCGTCGATCGGCGGGTCGGCGAGCAGAAAGCAGCGCCGGCGCCGGCACCAGTCGAGCGCGGTCCGGAACCCGTCCGTGTAGGCGGGCCCGCCGACCGTCGCCAGGCTGGGAAGGCACAACGTGGCGGGGCCCGGATCGGGGATGGCGTCGAGCGCTTCGGGCACGGTCTCGTCGGCGGCGGACACCCGAACCACGTAGGCCCGGCGTCCTCCGTTCTCGAAGAAGAGGCGCAGGGGCCCGCCGCCCGACTTCCCGAATGTGACGGCGAAGTCGGCGTAGCTGGCCACTGCGACCACCTCGCCCTCCGGCCCGGCGCCGAACGCTCCCACGAACGCAGTGTCGGCGGTGGGGACGCCGTGGATGGTGCGAATCCCCGACGACACGCTCTCCACGTACACCCCGGGCGACACGATGTCGGGCAGGAGATCCCCCTTCGGCCGGCACCCTCAGGCTACCCCGCCTAACTGAAGCGCAACGGGAGGTCGATCGAGCGGTAGAAACCGGGCGGAACCTGGTTGTAGCGGCCGATGGCGTTGACGACCTGGGCCGTGGTGCCTTCGTCGCCGTGGTAGCCGCCGGGGAAGTGCATTCGGATCTCCGGCAACCCGTGGACGTGGATCGTGTCGCCGGCGTCGGCGACCTGCCAGGCCATGACCAGGTCGAGGTGCAGCACGCCGCGCTCGGGGGTGTGCAGCGTCACCTCCTGGTGGACGCCGGTGGCGACGCCGTCGTCGTCGAGCACCGGCGCTATCGCCTCGTTGACGTCACCGGTCGGCCACCGCAGGCCCCGGGCCAGCAGCTTGGCGCTCGCCACCAGGCCGACGTGGCCGATCCGGCCGGCGGCCACACCCTCTGCGAACTCGTCCCTGGTGAGGCCGCGGCCGGTCTTGGCCACCAGCGGGCCCCGCCTCGTGCTGGTGTCGACTCTCCGGCCGACGTCGACGCGGCGAATCGCCCGGGAACCGGTGGCGACCACCAGCGCCAAGCGGTCCATGACGAAGCCGGGATTGGCGCCGGTGGCGATGACCCGCCGGCCGTCGGTGACGGCGGCGGTGCGGACCGCCTCGAGGACGTGGTGGTCCGGGCGGGACATCTCCTCGCAGGTCGTGACCACGTGATAGCCGCGGGCGACGAGGCGAAGGATCTCCGGGGCGGTGGTGTCGGCCCGGGAGGAGAACGCAACCAGAGCCCAGTCGCCCTCCTCGGCCTCGGGCAACTGCCGCACCGACTCGTAGCCCACTGCTGCGAACTGCTCGACGGCTGCCTGGCGGGGGTCGTCGCTGGGGTCCACGACCGACGCGACGGCATCCACGACACCGTCGGCGACCGCCGCCGCGGCGGCGGCGACGCCGATGGGACCGGCTCCGACGATGACGAGACGGCTCACGTTCGGGATGGGATGCTAGGCCGCAGGGCCCGGAGCCGCAGGATCAGCCGACGATCTCGTGCGTGGTGAACGCCGCTTTGCGCCGGGTGGCGGCCGCCAGGGCGTCGAGATCGACCCGCACCCCGATCCCGGGCGTATCCGGGGCGACGAGGTCGCCGTCCGCGAGCACCCACGCCGGAGCAGCGACGTCCCGTGCCAGGTAGCGGCTCGGGGGCGACAGGTCGGTCGGCAGCGTGAAGCCCGGCAACGTGGCGGCGGCGACGGCGTGGGCGCGTCCGACGCCGGTCTCCAGCATGCCGCCCACCCGCAGCGTCAGGTCGGTCCCCGCCAGGAGGGTGGCCGCGGCGATCTCGGCCCACGGGCAGCGAGCGGGTTTCACGGTGACGCCGATCCCGGTGCGGGCGCTGCCGAGCGCTGCCCGCCAGCCCGGCACGGCCGCGCTCTCGTCCAGCACCACCGGCATGGAGGTGCGGGCTGCGAGAAGGGCGTGGTCGGCGATGTCGCCGGCCGGGAACGGCTGCTCGAGGAACGCCAGATGAACCTCGGCGAGTCCGACCAGGTGATCCATGTCGGCCCTTCGGTAGGCGCCGTTGGCGTCGGCGGCCAGAGCCAAGTCGGGGAAGGCGTCGCGGGCCGCGCCGAGCGGCTCCCGGTCCCGGCCGGGACCGATCTTGAGCTTCACGTGCCGGTAGCCGGCGTCCACCTCGGCGGCGATGCGCTCGAGGAGGTCATCGAGCGACGGCTGGAGCCCGACGGGGGCCCCGGCCGGCACCCGCGGCCGCCTCCCGCCGCGGGCCCGCCACAGCGGCAGGCCGGCGAGTCGCGCGTGGAGGTCTGCGGCCGCCTGGCTGAGCCCGGCGGCGGCGGTCGGGGGGAGGCCGGCCAGGGGAACGGCGGCGGCGTCGGTGCCGATCGTGTCCTGCCCGGCATTGGCCAGGGCGCTCCAGGCCTGGTCGATGGTTTCGGGGCTGTAGCCGGGGAGTGGGCCGCATTCGCCCCACCCGGACAGGCCTTCGGCGGCGACGCGCACGAGGATCACCCGGCGCTCGGTGACGGTGACGGCGGCCGTGACGAATGGCCGCCGCAGCGGGAGGGCCACCTCGTACAGCTCGACGCGCTCGATCATCGGTCGGCGACGTAGAGGGCTTGTACCGAGCGGCCGATGCGGCCCCGGAGGTCGTAGATGACCGTGTCGGCGATGCCGGAGCCGGCGTCGTCGAGCAGCGTCACGGAGTCGAGGCACACCCACTCGCCTCTGGGATGGCGGCGCAGGTAGATGGTCAGGTCGGGGTTGACGTAGAGGTGGGTGCGGACCTTCAGCTCGGCGCTGATCCCGTTTCCGAAATCGGCGGCCGCCGCCACCCGCTGGAGAGGGCTCGGTTCCTCGCCGGCGACCACTGGACCGCGGAGCCGGAACCATGCGGTGCCGGGACCGGGCTCGCTGAAGTCGCTGTGGAGAAAGCGGACGTCGACCGCGTCGGTGACGTACCCGCCGGCGGGGAGGCGCTGCGGATGGTGCCCTGCGTCCGGTGGTGGTGGCGGCTCGGCCGGAAGGTCGGGGAGGGTGACGTCTCCGGTGCGGATGGACAACGCCGTGGCCCGGGCGACCTCGGCACCGTCGTGGTGGAGCGACGCGCTCGCGAGCTGGACCCGCCGGCCCCGGCGGAGGGTGTCGGTCGTGACGTGCAGGGGCCCGATCGGCACCCGGCGCAGCAGCTCGACCGTGAGCCGAACGACTCGCATCGGCGCCTCGGTCGGCACCTGCTCCACCGCCCCCGCCAGCAGGGCCGCCGGTGGTCCGCCGTGCTGCACGCCCGCTTCCCACGGTCCCGCCGTCAGCTCGGTGGGGACGAACAGATCTCCGTCCGGAAGGTACAGCGCCTCGGTCATCGGAGGCGGATGCTACGCGGAACCGAACGCTGCGCCCGGCTACAACCCGCTGTTCCTGAGGGACCCGGTGGTTGGGATGATCTCTTCGGCCGCGTCGACCTGGTAGATGAGGCAGGTGGCTTGGCGGTCGCCCTGCTCCCAGCTCTCGGGAGTCGGGATCATGCTGGTGAGGTAGACGGCCGACTCCGAGTATGGGCTACCGACGTAGGCCTCGAAGCGGTCGAGGCATTGCTCGTCGGCCCAGAGGAACATCGCCAGCTGTCCCGGGTACTCCAGGTCGGCGGCCCGGACGGGCTGGGCGAGGACCTCGTAGTCGTGCGGCTCGGCGCAGTCGACGAGGTCGACGTCGGCGACGAGCTCGACATCCGGCCCAGGGTCGTCGAAGCAATCGCCCACTTCGAGTTCCGCGACCGACGTGCTGCCCTTCACGAAGAACGTCGCGGCGGCGAACACCACGAGCACGACGATCCCGATCAGCGGCCGGACGCCTGCGAGCAATCGGCCGACACGTTCCGGGCCGGCGGCGCGGTTCTCCTCGGTGGGCGTCCAGTCGACGTGCCGGTCGTCGCCGGTGGCGGGTGCGCGCTCCGGGTCGTAGGGCTCGTCGGCCGGCGGGGAGGGCGGTGGCGGCGCTGCGACCGTGCCGAAGGGGTCGGGCCCGGGCGAGAACGGGTCGGCAGGGGGCGGCGCCGGTTCGAAGCGGGTCGCCGCGACCGGCGCGTCGTCGACGGCCGCAGCCGGCTCCGGTGGTTTGGTGCCGGGAGCCGCGTCCGGCCCGTCGATCTCCCGGCGCGCCTGGCGCACCATCTCCTCGCTGCTCGGGTAGGAATCCATCCGCCACCCCTCCTTCCGGATCCATGGATCGGCCGCCCGGCGCGGCGTCTTTAGGCGCGCCCTCAGTCGAGATCGACGGCGAAAGGTGCCGATCGACTCCGCCAGCCGGCGAGGTCGCCCGAATATCGGGGCTGGTACTTGGCCACGACGACCGCGCGCGCGAGGGCGTCCTCCGCCGCGTCGGTCACCTCCCTGGCGGTGCCGGTGTGCTCAACATCGCTGATCCGGAACGACACCGAAGGGTCGATCCGCAGGTTCTTCGCCCAGTCCGAGCGGCCCCCACTCCCCGACAGCACATAGACGGTGCCGTTGCGAACGGCGAACCAGATCTCGATCGTGTGCGGCCGGCCGGTGCGGCGCCCGGTGGTGGTGAGGTATCCATAGTCGGCCTCGGCGAGGGCGGGATCCATGACGGCGCAGCCTAGGGGCTTCGTCCTCGGGGTCGCGACAGGTGCTAGCATCGAACAGGTGTTCGTAGGCGAAGCTCGGCAGCCGTCGCTGTTCGGCGGGGGAGAGGTCCGGTTCGACGCCGGCTTTCGAGGGCTCATCCGGCGCGACCTCGCCGGCGGCGCCTGGGTCGACTACTGCGCCGGCTGGCTGGCGGCCGACGATGAGCTCTTCGAGGTGGTGCGCGACCGCGTCGTCTGGGAGCAGCCCGTGGTCCGTATGTACGACCGCCTGGTGACCACGCCGCGCCTGGTGGGCAAGGTCGACCCCACCCTCCACCCCGCCGTCGGCGCCGTGTCGGCCGCCCTCAGTGACCGGTATGCGGTGGCGCTCGACCGGATCGGCGCCGGGTACTACCGCGACGGCGCCGACAGCGTCGCCTGGCACGGCGACCGCATCGCCCGCGAGCGACCCGAGGCCGTCGTCGCCACCGTTTCCCTCGCCGGGCCTCGCCGATTCCTCATGCGACCGAAGGGAAGCGGGCCCGCCTTGTCGTTCTCGCTGGGTCACGGCGACCTGCTGGTCATGGGCGGGAGCTGCCAGCGCACCTGGGACCACTGCGTGCCCAAGACGAGACAGGCGCCGCCCCGCATCGCCCTCATGTTCCGGCCCGCCTACGACTCAGCGAGCACCCCCCGGTAGTCGTGTGCGAACACGGCGAACCCACCTCCCGTGTGCCAGAACACCACGTGGTCGCCTGGCCCGTAGCGGCCCCGCGAGATCTCCTCCCTGAGGGCGTGAATGGCCTTGCCCGTATAGGTGGGGTCGAAGAGCATTCCGGTGAGCGCCGTCGCCTCCGTCTGGGCGGCCAGCTCGTCGTCCGACACCACGCCGTAGCCGCCCCCGACGTAGCCGTCCAGGATCTCCCATGGCGACTGCGGCATCCTCCCGCCGTGTTCGGCGGCGGCGGCCTCCCAGATCGTCCGCACTCGGGCCTCCAACATCGCGGCGGGATCGCCTACCGAGACGCCCACGACCGGCGCCGGGAGCTGGAAGCGGTCGGTTCCCCACGCCAGGCCGGCGGTGGTGCCGGCCGACGACGACGGGTGCCAGATGGCCGCAGGGACCCGGCCGATGAGCGTCACCTGGTCGACGAGCTCCTGCATCGCCAGCACGTAGCCCCACATGCCGAGAGAATCGGAGGCGCCCTCGGGGATGACCCACGCCGCGCCGATGCCTGCGGCTTCAGCCGCCATCAGCTCGTCGCGCTGCTCGTACTCCTCGGGCGTGACGTAACGCACGTCGGCGCCGGCCAGACGTTGCAGCAAGTGGTTGCCGGTGACGTGAGCCGGCGGCCGACCGTCGGGGGAGCGGAGCAGGAGCCGCGCTCGCATGCCGAGACGAGCTGCGGCCAGCGCCGTGGCCCGGCAGTGGTTCGACTGCACGGCGCCGCAGGTGACGACCGTTGCGGCTCCGGCGGCACGGGCGGCGGCGAAGTGGAATTCGAGCTTCCGGATCTTGTTGCCGGAGACCTCGAAGCCCGTGAGGTCGTCGCGCTTGACCCAGATCGTGGGACCTCCCCACGCCATCGACAGCCGGTCGAGGCGCTCCAGGGGGGTCGGCAGCCGGGCGAGTGGCAGGCGCGGAGGGAGGGCGGTCACGGGGCGACGTTACCTGCGCAGGGATCCCCCTCCGGCTCACCCCGGACGGGGGACTCCCCGGCCGGCGACCCGCCGCGCGATCGCCTCGGCGAGGCGGTCGGCGGACGGGGGGTGGCAGGCGTGGTAGAGGGAGGGCTCTGCCAGCTCCAGCTCCAGAACCACCGGGCGACCCGACGCGTCGGCGACCAGGTCGACGCGTTCGTAGAGCAGGCGGCCGAACCGGGCTCGGACCCAATCGTGGACGAGAGCGGCCGCCTCCCGCTCCGCGGCCGACGGTTCGGCAGGGCCGATCTCCTCCTCTGCGAAGAGACCCTCTGCCAGGCCTCCGCCCGGCCGGAGCAACGGGCCCTTCGTGAACGCATGGCTGTACCGGCCGTCGATGTGGATGAGGCCGCGTTCGCCGTCGCTGTCGACCGCCGCCAGGTAGGGCTGCACCATCACCGTGCGGCCCTCGGCGAGGAGCCGCGCAACGAGGGCTGCCGATCCGGCGCGCTCGCCGGCGGAGAAGCGGGCCGTGTTGAGCGCCCCCGCCGATATCGCCGGCTTCACGACGTGGTCGTGCGCCGGAGGCTGATAGGCGCCGCCCGGCTCCACGTACGCCGTCTCCACCACCGGTAGGCCGGCAGCGGCCAGCTCGGCCAGGTACCTCTTGTCGGTGGTCCACCGCACCACCTCCGGCGGGTTGAGCACGGGCGTCGCCGCCGCCACCCGGTCGACCCACGCCAGGAACTCGGCCCGTCGCGGCGGGTAGTCCCACGTCGAACGCAGCACCATGAGGTCGTAGCACGCCCACTCCACCGCCGGGTCGTCCCATACCGCCGGCTCTGCCTCCAGGCCGACGCGTTCGAGCGCCTCGACCAGCGGGGCGAGGTCGTCGTCGAGGCTGAGCGCCTCGGAGGCGGTGGCGAGAGCGATCGACGGCACGGCGGCGGGAGTCTACGGCGGGGCCGGGCGGCAAGCCGTAAGCTGCCCGCCCATGACTGCACTATTGCCCGCCGACACGGACGCCAAGCTCACCGGCCGCACTCGCTACGCGACCGACGTCGCCCTGCCCGGCGCCCTCCACGGGCGCCCGCTCCTCAGCCCTTACGCCGCCGCCGAGATCCGCAGCATCGACGCGTCCGCCGCCGAGGCGATGCCGGGTGTGGTCGCCGTGCTGACCGCCGCCGACTTGCCAGGGGCCGGCAAGCAGCCCGGCGACCGCGCCAGCGCCATGCTCGCCTCCGGCCGGGTGGTGTTCCAGGGCCAGCCGGTGGCGCTGATAGTGGCCGAGACCCCGGCATTGGCCGACGACGCAGTGGCCGGCGTCCACGTCGAGTACGAGCCGCTGCCCGCCGTCGTCGACCCGGAGCGCGCTCTGGAGCCCGACGCACCGCTGGTGTGGCCGGAGGGCGCCGCGCAGGAGAGCCGCGTCGACGCCGACGCCCACGCCGGCGGCGCCGGCGGCCGGGCGCGGGAAGGCGCCGGGAACGTCGTCACCAGGGTCGAGTACGCGCGGGGCGACGTCGCCACCGGGCTCGCCCAGGCGCACGTGGTGGTGGAGAACACCTACCGCACTGCGATGGTGCACCAGGCCTACCTCGAACCGCAGGCATGCGCCGCGGCCATCGACCCGGTCGATGGGACCGTAACGGTGTGGTCCTCGACGCAGGGGCCGTTCATGGTCAGGGACAGCGTCGCCCGCCTGCTGGGCGTCGCAGCCCACGACGTGAAGGTGGTCCCCACCGATGTGGGAGGCGGCTTCGGCGCCAAGTACGGCACGCTGGAGCCGCTCGCGGCCGCCGCCACCGTCCGGCTCGGCCGGCCGGTCCAGATCGTGCTCGACCGCAGCGCCGACTTCGCGACCACGACGCCGGCGCCGGGCTGCGTGTTCCACGTGACCACCGGTGCCACCGCCGAAGGCCGCGTGACGGCGCTGGAGGCTCGAGTGGTCGTCGATGCCGGCGCCTTCAAGACCTCGCTGGTCGGGCTCGCCTGCAACCTGCTGGGCGGCAGCTACCGCTTCCCAAACCTGCGAATCGAAGGTGCCGAGGTGCTCACCAACAAGCCCGGCACCGGTGCCTACCGGGCGCCGGGCGCGCCGCAGGCGGCGTTCGCCATCGAGCAGCAGATGGACGAGATGGCGCGGCGCCTCGAGCTCGACCCGCTGGAGTTTCGGCTCGCCAACGCAGTCCGCGCCGGCGACGAGCTGCCGGACGGCGACATCTGGCCCAGCCTCGGCCTCGTGGAGGTCCTGGAGCGGGCCGCCGAGCACCCTCTGTGGAAGCAGCGGAACCGGCTCCCCGCCCACGAAGCCGTCGGCCTCGCCGCAGGCGGATGGCCGGGTGGCCTGGCGCCGGCGGCGGCCGCCTGCCGCGCCGACTCGGACGGCACGATCTACCTGGACGTCGGCAGCGTGGACCTCACCGGCACCTCGACGGCACTGCGGCTGATCGCCGCCCAGGCCATCGGCGTCGGTCCGGAGCAGGTGATCGTGAAGACGGGCGATACGTCACATGCCCCGTACTCGGGTCCGGCGGGCGGCAGCATGATCACCTACACCGTGGGGGCGGCGGTCGCGGAAGCGGCCGCCGAGGCTCGGCGGCAGATCCTCGCCATCGCCGCCGACATGCTCGAGGCCGACGCCGCCGACCTCGACATCGCGGCCGGCAAGATCTCCGTGCGCGGAGCGCCCGGGTCGGAGATCGAGCTCACCAAGGTGCTCAGGGCGACCCGCAGCTTCGGGGGAGTGCACCCGCCGATCATGGCCCAGGGCCGGTCGGCGCAGACCACTCAGGCCCCCGGGTTCACGGTGCAGCTGGCCCACGTCGCCGTGGATCCCGACACCGGCGAGGTAGAGGTGCTGCGCAACGCAGTGATCCAGGATGTCGGCACGGCGATCAACCCGCCGCTGGTCGAGGGGCAGGTGCACGGCGGTGCGGCGCAGGGCATCGGCTGGGCGCTTCACGAGAAGCTCGACTACTCGGACGACGGGCAGCTGCGGTCGGGGAGCTTCCTCGACTACGCACTTCCCAGGGCAGACCAGCTTCCGCCGATCGAGGCGGTCATGGTGGAGAACCCCGCGCCGCACGGACCGATGGGAGCCCGCGGCGTCGGCGAGCCCCCGATCATCGCCGGCCCGGCCGCCATCGCCAACGCGATCCGCGCCGCCACCAGCGCTCGCCTGACCGATCTCCCGATGACCCCGGAGCGGGTGTGGCGGGCGCTGCGAGCTGCATCGTCTCCGCCCGCCTGAGCCGGCGCGGGGCCACCACGATCGGGGATCAGGAGGCCAGCTTCTCGACCGCATCCCAAACGTCGACGAACCGCGTGTAGAGGGGGGCAGGGGCGATGCGGATGGCGTCCGGGGGGCGGAAATCGGTCACCACGGCCCGCGCCACGAGCTGTTCCGAGATCGGCTCGGCGCTCGCATGGTGGAGCGACACGTGGCCACCGCGGCGGGCCGGGTTGCGGGGAGAGCCGAGTGTGAAGCCGAGAGCGGCCAGGCGGGCGTCGAACAACTCGACGAGCATCTGGGTCTGGGCGAGGCTCTTGGCGCGAATCGCCTCGATGCCGGCGTCCGCCGACACCCGGATGCCCTCCTCGGCGGCCGCCATCGCCAGGATCGGCGGGGTGCCGATGGTGAAGCGGCGGATATCCGGAGCCGGGTCGTAGGCGGGGCCGAAGTCGAACATCGCCCGGTGCCCGAACCAGCCGTGAATCGGCTGCTGAAGCGTTTCCTGCAGCTCCCGACGCACGTAGAGGAACGCCGGGGCGCCGGGCCCGCCGTTGAGGTACTTGTACGTGCAGCCGACCGCCAGGTCGGCACCCGTGCCCGTGAGGTCCACCGGCACCGCCCCGGCCGAGTGGCTGAGGTCCCACAGCGTCAACGCCCCCTTCTCATGGGCGAGGGACGTGATGGCCGCCATGTCGGCGAGCGCGCCCGACTTGAAGCCGGCATGGGAAAGGCTCACCAGCGCCACGTGCTCGTCGAGCAGTGCGGCGACGTCGGACGGTTGCGGGCCCTCGACGGGGTGAGCTTCGATCGTGCGCACCTCGCCGGCTCGGGCCGCAGCAATGCCGCCGAGCACGTACCGGTCCGACGGGAAGTTGGTGGCGTCGGTCACGATCACGTCACGGCCCGGCCGGGCGTCGAGAGCGGCCCATGCCAGCTTGAAGAGGTTGACGGACGTCTGGTCGCCGAGCACGACTTCCCCCGGGCGCGCCCCGAGCAGGGCCGTCCCCAGAAGGTCGCCGGCTCGAACCGGAACGTCGATCCACCGGTCCCAGCTCCTGACCAGGCCCCGCGCCCACTCGTCCCGGGCCGTGGCGGTGAGACGGTCCAGCGCCGAGGTCGGCGGGCGGCCCAACGAGTTGCCGTCGAGGTAGATCAGGCCGGGGTCGGGGATGTCGAACCGATCCCGGAACCGTGCCAGCGGATCGGCCGCATCGAGGCGGACCGCGGCGTCCCGGTCCGGCGCGCTCACAGGCAGGCGTACGCCGCGTCGATCAACGCCCGCGCCCTGGTCACCTCGTCGAGGGCCGGGAACTGGAGCTGGTTGGGCACGTAGGCGAATCCAACCTCGGCCGCCGGATCCGCGAACGCCAGTGAACCGCCCAGCCCTCCGTGTCCGAACGCTTCGTCGTTCGGCCCGTAGGGGAACATGTCGGTGGGCAGCGAGTAGCCGAGCCCGTAACGAGTCTCGACGATGAGGACGGCATCCGGGCCGCGTACCTGCTCGGTGGCGAAGTCCTTGATGGAACGCTCCGACACCAGATCGACCCCGTCGAGGCCGCCACCGGCCGCAAGCAGCGCGTACAGGCGGGCGAGGGAGCGCGCCGTTCCGATCCCACCGCCGGCAGGGATCTCGGCGGAGCGGTAGGCCGCCGAGTTGAACGAGTGGGCCACCTGGCCGATCCCGTGCTCGCCGACGAAGTGGGCCTGGCCGGTCCAGGTGTGCGAGTTGAAGAGCGCCAGGTACAGGGCCACCTGGAGGTCGGTAGGGGCCGGGGCGTCGATGAGGTCGGCGACGCGGCCGTGGTGCTCGGCGGGCAGCCCGATCCAGAAGTCGAGCCCCAGCGGCTCGGCCACCTCCTCGCGGAACACCGTCCCGAGCGTGCGGCCGGTGACCCGCTGCACCACCTCGCCGAGGATCCACCCGAGCGTCAGGGCGTGGTACCCGTGCCGTGTCCCCGGCTCCCACAGCGGAGGCGCCTCTGCGATCCGCTCGGCGATCAGCTCGGCCGCCGCCCAGTGGTCCTCGAGATCGAGAACGGCCTGGTAGTCCGGAAAGGTGACGACGCCCGAGGTGTGGGTGAGAACGTGGCGGAGCGTCACCCGCTCCTTCCCGGCGGCGGCGAACTCCGGCCAGTAGGCGGCAACGGGCGAATCGACGTCGAGGAGGCCCCGATCGATGAGGAGTTGCGCGACGAACGTCGTCGGGCCCTTCGTCGTCGAGAAGACGGACGCCATCGTCTGCTCCCGCCACGGCACTCCGGGGCGGGCCGCGCCGCCCCACAGGTCGACGACCGGCCGGCCCCGGTGGTAGACCGCGACCGCGGCGCCCACGTCCCCGCGGATCTCGAAGTTGCGCCGGAACTCCTCCCCGACTCTCTCGAAGCCGGGCGAGAGGATGCCTTCCGTCAACTCGCTCAGAACAGCTCGTAGTGGCCGGCGATGAGCCGGTCGCGCACGCCGTCCCAGTCGCTGAGGCATTCCCGCACGATGGCCGACACCTGGGTCCCGTCGACGTCGCCGGACACCTCGACGTGGGTGGCCTGCGGCTCGGTGACCGGGCTGCCTATCGAGCTCAGCATTCGTACGGTCGTCTCCTTGGCGCCGGCCTCGTCGATCACTCGGTGGGCGATGTCGGACGCCACGGCGTGGTACGTCTTCCCGACGTGGGCGGCCGGGTTCTTGCCGGCGGCCGCCTCGAGGCTCATCGGTCGGTAAGGGGTGATGAGCCCGCCGAAGCGGTTGCCGCGCCCCACCTGGCCGTCGTCACCGGCCTCGGCCGAGCTGCCCGACAGCGTCAAGTAGGGCGTTTCCTCGGCGTCCGCCTGATTGACCCGCACCCGCACGTCATCGCCGACGTGGTGGCGAGCGATCTCGACGGCGG
The DNA here is from genome assembly GCA_964348465.1 of uncultured Acidimicrobiia bacterium. Lineage (GTDB taxonomy): Bacteria > Actinomycetota > Acidimicrobiia > Spongiisociales > JAOTWH01 > CAYGCW01. The sequence continues at coordinate 12,944 of CAYGCW010000027.1, forward strand.
CCCTGCGGACGTCCTCGATGGCGTCTTCGTATTCGGCGCGGGTCTCGACCCGGCGTGCCATCACGGGCGCCGCCACGGTGAGCCGGACCAGGTCTTCGGCGCGGGCGCCCATCACCTTGATGTCGCGTCCGACCGGGATCTCGCTGCGGAAGAGGGCGCTGTTGAGGTGACGCTCGACCGAGTGCACCGCCTCTTCGAGCGGAGACCGAGGTAGGGAGACCGCGGCGAACGAGGTGTCGTTGCTGAGCGGCACGGTCTCGCCGCGCCCCGAGATCACCACGGCGAGGTCGGACGCCGACTGGCCCAGCCACACCTCGATTTCGGCGGCTTCCGGGTCGGCGTCGGGAAGGACCTCGGCCAGGTCCTCTTCGGCGGCCTTCACGAGCGCGCCGATGTCCGGCTTCCAGCCATGGGCGAAGTCGGCCTTGCCGGCGATGATCAGCCGGAACGGCGTGTCGATCTGACCGCCGCCGAAGGAGAGGCGGGCGGTGCCGGCGGCGAGCAGTGCCTTGTCGACATTGAAGTGCTGTACGGAGCCGGTGTTGACGCGGTACTCCTCGGCGAGCCGGCGGGCGAGGCGCTCGGCGAGGTCGTCACAGATCGTATCGGGGTGGCCGGCCCCTTTGCGCTCGACGAACTCGACCGGCGGGGCGTAGGGAAGTCGCGTGGTTATCGCAAGGTTCATCGGTGGTTCCTCTTCGGCGCCAGCTCCGCGCAGTGAGGCGACGGATGGCGGCATCCTAACCGGTGGGCGATCCGGAACCTGCATCGGGAGCCGGCGGTAGCCTCGGGTGGTGGCTCGAGATCCGCACACGGTCGCCCTGCACGCCGACCGGGACGTCGCCGACGGGCCGGACATCGGGCCGCCGATCCGGGTGGCGTCGACCTACGAGCAAGGCGGAGAGACCCCATACCGGCGCGATCGCCACCAGACCACCGAGCGGTTCGAGGCGGTGCTCGGCGAGCTGGAGGGCGGCGCCGCGGTCGCGTATGCGTCGGGGATGGCGGCGATCGCCGCGCTGCTGCGTCACCTGCGCCCCGGGAAGGTGTCGCTGCCCGCCGACGTATACCACGGAACGCGCGAGTTCGTGGGCGCCGCCGCGGACCGGGGCGCCTGGGACGTCGTCGCGCCGGGCGAACTGGGCGCAGGCGACGTGTGGTGGCTGGAGACGCCGTCCAATCCCAGGTGCCTGATCGCCGACATCGGCGCGGCGGCGGACGAGGCGCGGGGCCGCGGGGTCGTGGTAGCCGTCGACTCGACTTTTGCGACGCCGATCCTCCAGCAGCCGCTGGCGCTTGGCGCGCACTACGTGGTGCATTCGGCCACCAAGTTCATCGGCGGCCATTCCGACACCATGGGCGGCGTCGTGGTGGCGGCCACCGCCACCGCCGCTGCGGAGGAGCTGCGCGAGGCACGGCGCACCGAAGGCGCGATCCCGGGTTCGCTGGACGTCTGGCTGGCCTTGCGGGGAGCGCGGACGCTGCCGGTCCGGATCGCCCGGCAGACGGAGACGGCTGGTGCGGTCGCCGACTGGCTCGCAAGCCGGGTGCCGCTGGTCTGGTACCCGGGCCTGCCTTCCCACCCCGGCCACGACGTGGCGGCCCGGCAGATGTCCGGCTTCGGGTCGATGGTGTCGTTCGAGATGAGCGGCTTCGAGGAAGCTGCCGCCGTGCTCGCGCGCCTCCGCCTGATCCGGCGCGCCACCTCGCTCGGCGGAGTGGAGACGCTGGCCGAGCACCGCCGGATCGTCGATCCCACCGCCCCCGAAGCTCTGATCCGCCTCAGCATCGGCCTCGAGGGCCCCGAAGACCTGATCGCCGACCTCGAGCAGGCTCTGTCTCAGCCCTCGTCGCCGTAGGTGGTGGAATGGCCTCCTGCCGGTTGGGCGCGGGGCTTCACAGCCGGCGTACGACCTGTGCTGCCGGCTTCCAGCCTCGGTCCAAGGAGGACGAGCGGCGATCGGGGGCGGGGTGACCGATGGTGACGATGCCGACCGGCACGACGTCGCCCGGCAGGCCGAGACAGGTTGCCAGTCCGGGGACGTCGTGGGCCCCCAGGAAGCCGGCCGCCAGCTCTTCGGCCACTGCTGCCAGCAGCACCACCATCATCGCGGCGCCGGCGTCGACCCACCAGTAGGGGATCGGCCACGGCCGCTCCTCGCCGTCGACGAGCTTGTCGGGCTCTCGGTAGCGGCGGTGGTACTCCTCCTCGCTGACGCACACGACGACGTGCACTGGCGCCCGCGACACCCACGGGTCGAAGCCCCGAGCCACGTACTCGGGCTCGCCGGCGATCCGGGCGATCTCCGCCCGACGCCCGGCGTCGGTGACCACGACGAACGACACCCCCTGGCTGAAGCCCGCCGACGGCGACTTGGCCGCGGCCGCCACGATGCGCTCCACGGCGGCGCCATCGACGGGTTCCTCCGTGTAGTTGCGAACCATGCGACGTCGCCGCACCGCTTCGTAGAAGTCCATCAGAGGTTCCGCAGCGCGGCGAGGGTCTCCTCCAGCGCCGCCCGGGCGTCCGCGAAGTACATCAGCGTCCTGTCCCCGTAGAACAGCGGGTTGTCGATGCCCGCGAACCCGGGGGAGAGGCTGCGCTTGACCACGATCGCCGTCTTGGCCTTGTCGACTTCGAGGATCGGCATGCCGTAGATCGGGCTCCCCGAGTCGTCCCGCGCCGACGGGTTGACGACGTCGTTGGCACCGAGGATCAGGACGACGTCCGTCTGCGGGAGCTGCGGATTGGCCTGCTCGAGGTCGAGGAGCTGCTCGTAGGG